>JAZFZN010000413.1:0-3094 GCA_036475515.1 Gammaproteobacteria bacterium | reverse complement strand
ATTGCCGTGGCCGCGAAGACAGCCGTCTCGATCGCGGTCCGGGAACATTGGCGTCGCGAGAAACTTCGGGCTCTGGTGACGTCTTTCCGCGAAGCTGCAGGGCAACTCGGTTTGCGGTTGTCCGATTCACCCACGCCGATTCAACCGGTCATCATCGGCGACGCATTGACCGCGCTGCGTGCGAGCGCAGCGCTCGAAGAACGGGGTTTTCTCGTCCACGCGGTGCGTCCGCCGACTGTGCCGGACGGTACAGCGCGTCTGCGTTTTACCTTCAGCGCGGCCCATGAAGAAAAACAACTGAACGGTCTGCTGGATGCACTCGAAGCGATCGTTCCGGCAGTCGCATGACCTTGTACACAGAAACAAGCGGCAGCGGACCGGACATCGTGTTCGTACACGGCTGGGCGCTACACGGTGCCGTGTGGCGCGATGTCGTGGATGCGTTGCGCGAGCGGTTTCGGGTCACGACGGTCGATCTGCCCGGTCACGGGCGATCGGCCTGGGACGACAACCGTTTCGAAAACATCGAGGATCTGGTCGTATCTGTCGCTAGCATCGATATCGAACGTGGCCACTGGGTCGGCTGGTCGCTCGGCGGCATGGCCACACTGAAACTTGCCACAACCACGCCACGACGTTTCGATTCCCTGACTCTCATTGCGACGACGCCACGTTTCGTTGCGACGCGTGATAAACACGACTGGTCCTGCGGTGTGCACCCCGCCGCGCTACAGGTGTTCTGCGACGAACTAGCGACTGACTATCGTGGTGTCGTCAATCGTTTTCTGTCACTGCAATCGCAGGGTGACGAAGCTGCACGCGAACTGATCCGTCGGTTGCGTTCCGAAGTATTCGAACACGGCGGTCCTGATCCGGCGGCGCTGGCCGCCGGTCTCGCTGTGCTGCGTCAGACCGACTTGCGTTGTGCTTTGTCGGATATGGATGTGCCATGTCTTTTGATCGGTGGCAGTCACGACGCACTCGTATCGCCCGAATCCGTTAGTCGGTCCGCGAAGTTGCTGCCGTCGGCGCGTGTCGAAATCATCGCGCAAGCCTCACACGCGCCTTTTCTGTCACACCACGACGAGTTCGTTCGTCTGTTGTCGGGGTTTTTGTCGTCGAACCAGGTCAGGCAACGGACCCTCACGCGGGTCGCGCATGTCTGAAACCAACGGACGCTTTCGGCTCGACCGCGACCAGGTTCGTGCTTCGTTCAACCGTGCGGCCGACGGTTATGACGCGGCCGCAGTGTTACAGAAGAGGGTGCGTGTGGAGCTGGTGTTAAGACTGGATTTGGTCCGTCTCGAACCGGAGGTCGTTGTCGACGCGGGTTGTGGCACTGGTCGGGCGGTACGCGCTTTGCGACGGCGTTTTCCGAAAGCCCGAGTCATCGCGTTGGACCTGGCTGAACGCATGCTCGAAAAAGTTCCGCGGAGCCGCCGTTTCGCTCTGAGGAAGACGTCGGTTGATCCGGTCTGTGGTGATGTGGCGGCCCTGCCGCTCGCCGATGCGTCTGTCGATCTCGTATTCTGCAACCTGATGTTGCAATGGTGCGACGAGTTGCGGGCGGTGTTTTCCGAGATGCGTCGTGTCTTGAAACCGAACGGGTTGTTGTCACTGACCACTTTCGGGCCGGACACCCTGAAAGAGCTGCGTGCATCCTGGGCCGCGGTCGACGGGCATACGCACGTGAATCGATTTCTGGACATGCACGACGTCGGGGATCTGCTGGTGCGGGCCGGCTTTGCCGAACCGGTGATGGACGTCGTCCACTACACGCTGACTTATGAAACCGTCATTGATCTGATGCGCGATCTGAAACGCATTGGTGCACACAACGTAACGGCCGGACGGCCGCGTGGACTGACCGGTCGCGGTCGTCTCGGTCGTCTGCGTTCGGAATACGAAGTCTGGCGCAGCGACGGACGGCTGCCGGCGACCTATGAAGTCGTTTTTGGTCAGGCGTGGGCGCCCAAAGGACAAAGCGCGATTGCCGGCGAAGTACGCGTGCCGGTCGGTGCGCTCGGCAAGAGAGGTTGATCCGGTGGGCGAGCGAGCAGACAACAGACGCTTCGATCTGTTCGTGACCGGTACCGACACCGGTGTCGGCAAGACGCTGATTGCTGCGGCGTTGTTGCACTGGTTTCGCGACACCGGACTCAAGTGCGCAGGTTACAAGCCGGTCTCGGCCGGTTGCGAACGAACCCGGGATGGTTTGCGCAACGACGATGCGCTGACACTGATGCAATACGCAAACGTCGGTATCGAATACGAAACGGTCAACCCCTACGCGTTCGAAGAACCGATCGCGCCACACATCGCCGCGGCCGGTGATGATGTTCGGATCGACCTCGGACGCATCACCGACTGCTTTGCACAGATACAAAAGCAAGCCGACCTGGTCGTGGTCGAGGGTGCGGGTGGCTGGTTCGTGCCGCTGGGCGATGAACAACCACTGACCACGCTGGCCGATGTGGCCCGTACTCTGGGATTGCCGGTGTTGCTGGTCGTCGGCATGCGCCTGGGCTGCCTGAACCATGCCTTGCTGACCGTGCAGGCTATCCGCAGCGCCAGACTCGAACTGACCGGTTGGATTGCCAACCGGATCGACCCGGAGTTCGCACACGCCGATGAAAACATCGCGTTCCTCGAGCGACAAATGCCGGCGCCGCTGCTCGGTATCGTTCCGCACGAAGAGAAGCCCGCTCCCGAGCGGGTCGCGGCGCTGCTCGAAATAGAGCGTCTGAACACGATGGTGCGGGGTGATAGAATGCCCGACTCTGATCAGGCCGGTTGATCGCACCGGACCTCGTGGCTTGCGCCAAGAACATCAATAAAACTGGGGAGTCTCGACTGATGTTGACGCGATGGCGAACGCTTTTCGGGGCGTTGTTTGTGCTTGTGATGCCTCGAGCATTCGCCGACTGGCAGCTGAACATGCCCATCGGTGTGACCGAAATCAGCCGCGAGGTCTATCACCTGCACATGCTGATTTTCGGGATCTGCGCACTGATTGCGATCGCGGTCTTCGGGACGATGATCTACTCGATCATCAGGCATCGAAAATCCAATCATCCGACACCTGCAACCTTCA
>JAZFZN010000412.1:0-4522 GCA_036475515.1 Gammaproteobacteria bacterium | reverse complement strand
GTTCGCTTTGGTCGGTTTTCCGTACACGTGGAAGTTCGTTTGGTCGCCGATTATGGATCGGTTCGTGCCGCCATTCCTGGGGCGTCGTCGTGGCTGGATGCTGGTCACCCAAGTGACTTTGTTGATCCTGATCGCAAGCTTCGCGGCGTTCAATCCTCAGGACAATCTTCTGGCGATTATCTTCCTGGTCGCGGGCATTGCGTTTTTTAGCGCCAGCCAGGACATCGTCATCGACGCTTACCGTCGCGAGATCCTTCCCGATGATGAACTCGGCGTTGGCAACTCCTATTTCATGAACGCCTACAAGCTCTCATCGCTCGTGCCCGGTTCGCTGGCATTTGTGCTGGCCGACATTTATCCGTGGCCAGTCGTAAACCTGGTCGTCGCGTCTTTCATGGTCGTCGGAATCGTCACGACATTGATCATCGATGAGTCCTCTCAGGAGGGGTGGGAACCGAAAACTCTGCGCGACGCGGTCATCAATCCATTCGTGGAGTTCTTTTCACGAAGAGAGGTCGGTGCCAGTGTCGCGATCCTGTTGTTCATGTTGCTGTACAAGCTCGGCGACAACATGGCTACCGCGCTGGAAACACCGTTCTTTATCGACCTTGGTTTTTCGATGACCCAGATCGGTGTGATCGCAAAGATATCGAAGCTGTGGGCGGCGATCTTCGGTTCGATCGTCGGTGGGGTCGTCATGATCAAGCTTGGGATCAACCGTTCACTGTGGGTGTTCGGTTTTGTTCAGATCCTGACGATCCTCGGCTATGTGGCTCTTTCAATTGTCGGGCCAGACGAATTTATGTTGTTCGTCGCGGTCAGCCTCGAATACATCGGCGTTGGGCTCGGAGGGGTCGCACTCCTTGCATTCATCTCGAGACTCTGCAACTTGCACTTCACCGCAACACAGTTTGCGTTGTTGTCCAGCCTCGTCGCTGTCCCGAGAACCTTTGCGAACGCGAGCACCGGCTTCATCATTGAGGCGGTCGGATATACGCAGTTCTTCTGGATCTGCTTTTTCGCAGCGATCCCGGGAATGTTGATGTTGCTCAAAGTCGCACCTTGGAACGCCCCGGACGACACGCGGTCGTGACAGGCAATTCCGACAATATTCGAGCTCCCGGACCACTCGTACCAGCATTTGACATGACTACGAACCCAGAAACAGTCGAGGTCGAGCTCGACACCATCCCCGACCCGGGTGCGCGTGAAGTCGTTTTCGAGTCGCTGGACTGGCCGGTGACGGGATTCCTGGTCCGTAAAGGCCGCCGGGTTTACGGCTATGTGAACGTCTGTCCACACGCCGGCCGGATGCTGAACTGGGGGCCGGACAAGTTTCTGACCAGGGATAAGTCACTGATCATCTGCTCCGCACACGGCGCGGTGTTCGAGATCGAGACCGGTGTCTGTGTCGCGGGGCCTTGCCCTGGCGCAAGCCTCAGGCCTCTGGACGTAGAAATCAAAGGTGGGGTCGTGCGAGCGCGTTACAAGAAATTGGAGTCAGAAAAATTGGGGTCAGAGAGTAATTTTTAAGTCCTTGATTTTTACCCGACATTGTATGCCGAAAAAGCCGAAAGCCTACTGCCTAAAAATCAAGGACTTAAAAATTACTCTCTGACCCCAATTTTCATTCGGCCCGATCGAGAAAATCGAGCGCATCCGACCAGGCGGTTTCGGGAATCGTGTCGGAGTTCGAGTTCGTGTCGTAGTCTTCGCGGTCCATATCCACGGATCCGGACCAGTCTTCGGGGGGTTGTACTTCTACGAGTGGCAGTTCATTCCAGGCATCGACCTCGAATTCTTCGACGGTGCCGTCGAAATGTTGAATCTCGATGGTTCGATCGTCTTCGTCGACTGCCACGACTTCGAACAGCGCCATCCCTTGGCTTCGATACCAGTCTCCAACGACGGGAATTATGTCCGCCATTATCTCAATCCCGGTCAGCGCAGCGAAAGCGCGTGGGGCAGCGGTCGGTCGTCCTTGATGTCGCGCGTTCTTGGCTGTTCTTTCTACCGCACTGATCAAACGGTTGTTATCATGTCGCCGCGTCGATGCGGCTCCCCCAATTATATAGGCTGGTTTTCAGTCCAACGCAAGACCTGTTTTTTGCTGCAAAGCATGATGCTCGAGCACCTGGTAAAGACGTTTTTCGTATTTTTTATCGTTGTTGAGCCGGTTTCGTTGGTGCCGATGTTCGCAGCGATGACCCAGGGCGGCACACCAGCCTACCAGCGCCGTATGGCGGTCAAGGGTTCGCTGATCGCGGCGCTGATTCTGATCGTTTTTGCGCTCATCGGGGACGTTCTGCTCAAAACGCTTGGCATCTCGGTTGGGGCCTTCAAGATTGCCGGCGGGTTGTTGCTGTTTCTCGTTGCCCTCGACATGGTTTTCGCCCGCCGGTCCGGGCTGCGTTCGACAACGATACGGGAACAGGAAGAGGCCAAGTTCCGCGAGGACATTTCGGTATTTCCGCTGGCGTTTCCGTTGATCGCCGGACCAGGTGCGCTCGCGACGCTGTTGCTGCTACTCGGCGAAGCCGATGGCGATCCGCTGATGTTCATCAGCCTGCTGGGCGTGGTTCTACTGGTGATCGCGATCACACTGATGCTTTTGGTGGCGGTGACACCGCTGGTGCGCGTCATCGGTGTGACGTGCGCCAATGTCGTCAGCCGTCTGCTCGGTGTCGTGCTTGCTGCCCTGGCCGTCCAGTATGTCGTCGAGGGTATCGGCGAGATTTTCGAAGTCGGTGTCTACGCGTCGTTGATGCTCTGATCGTTTCGTCGCGCGACGAACTCGCTGACGTCGTGACCCAATTTCAGCCCGCGACGTTCGAACTTCGTCTGTGGCCGGGCCCATTCACCGGCGTCGTTGACCAGTTCGAAGTACGGTGAGGCACGGAGCATTTCGTTCATCTGTTCCGCGTAATGGGCCCAGTCCGTGGCCAGATGCAATGTCCCGCCGGCGCGTAACCGGCGTGCCAGCAGCGTCAGGAATGGCGGCTGGATCAGCCGACGTTTGTGGTGGCGTTTTTTTGGCCACGGATCCGGGAACCAGATCATAGCCCGGTCGAGACTCCGATCGCCAAGGCGACTTTCGAGTACTTCGGCTGCGTCGTGGTCGACGATGCGTATGTTCTCGAGGCCATGTTCCTCGATGGCCAGCAACAATCGTCCGATCCCGGGACGATGCACCTCAAATCCGAGAAAGTCGGTGTCGGGATGACGCCGCGCGAGTTCAGCAAGCGCTTCGCCGTTGCCGAAACCGATCTCTGCGGCGCGTTCGGCGGTACGTCCGAACAGCTTGTCGAGGTCGAGCAACGATTGATCGTTGTCGATCCCGTATCGTGGCCACAGTCGTTCGATCGCACGCTGCTGGCCCGGTGTCAGTCTTCCTTCGCGACGGACGAAACTGCGAATCGGGCGCGAATGGGTCATCGCCGGCGTGCCGGGATCGTCAGCCGAGACTAGAAGAATGTACCGTCGAGGGGAGATGAAGCCGATGCAAAACGCTTGCGTGGAATGCGTCCTGCAAGAAAGGCTTCACGACCGGCTTCAACGGCCTTTTTCATCGCACTGGCCATCAGCACAGGATCTTTTGCACCGGCGATTGCGGTGTTCATCAGCACACCGTCACAACCGAGTTCCATCGCAATCGATGCATCGGAAGCAGTGCCGACACCCGCATCGACAAGGATCGGCACATGTGCATTCTCGACGATGGTCAGAATGTTGTACGGGTTGCGGATACCGAGTCCGGACCCGATCGGCGCCGCCAGCGGCATGACGGCCACGCAACCCAGCTCCTCGAAACGTTTCGCGATGATCGGATCGTCGTTTGTATAGACCATGACCTCGAACCCATCGGCGACGAGCACTTCGACGGCTGTCAGAGTTGCCGGTATGTCGGGGAACAGCGTTTTTTCATCGCCGAGCACTTCGAGTTTGACGAGTGTGTGCCCGTCCAGCAGCTCGCGTGCAAGGCGACAGGTACGGATCGCATCGTCGGCCGTGTAGCAACCCGCCGAGTTCGGCAGGATCGTGAACCGGTCCGGCGGAATCACGTCGAGGAGGTTCGGTTCGTTCGGATCCTGACCGATGTTCGTGCGGCGCAATGCTACCGTAACGATCTCGGAGCCACTCGTTTCGATCGCGCGCTGTGTTTCGTCGAGGTCCTTGTATTTGCCGGTTCCGACCAGCAAACGCGATGTGTACTCGCGCCCGCCGACGAGCCACGGATCGCCCGTAGTGTCCTGTTTCCGCATCGGTGTGCTCACGAATATCTCCTCATCCACCGCCCACGGCGTGAATCACCTCGATACTGTCGCCGTCACGGAAAAGATGATCACCATAAGCGCTGCGTGGCACGATCTCTCCGTTGACCTCCATCGCGATTCGGCGTCCGGTCAGTTCCAGACGGTGAATCATCTCGCGCGCGGTTGTTTCGTTCGGAATCTCGTAGACGGAGCCGTTGACTGTAACTTGCATGAACCCGGTGCCGGTTTACGGGGCCGGACATTGTACA
>JAZFZN010000411.1:0-2054 GCA_036475515.1 Gammaproteobacteria bacterium | reverse complement strand
AGATCGGTCAAACGCTTGATGGACTGTCGGATGGTTTTGAAGTTCGTCAGCATCCCGCCGAGCCAGCGCTGGCTGACATACGGCATCCCGGCGCGCGTCGCTTCTTCGCGAATAGCGTCGCGTGCGGCCCGCTTTGTGCCGACGAACAGAACTTTGCCACCGTCGGAAACGAGTCGTTTGACAAACTTCGTCGCCTTTTCATACAGTGGCAGGGTTTTTTCCAGATTGATAATGTGAATTTTGTTGCGCTCGCCAAAGATGTACGGGGCCATCTTCGGGTTCCAGTAGCGGGCCTGATGTCCAAAATGGACGCCCGCTTCCAGCATCTGGCGCATGGATACGCTAGGCATGCAGATCTCCTTCGGGTTATGCCTCCACACACCCCATACGACAATCCTTCCACCACCCGGTGCCAGGACACCCGCCGCATGTGTCGGTGTGTGTGTGTGATATGCCCCCGCCCACCGACGGCCGATTGGGGCCGGGTTGAGCGAAGAGCGCGCGCTTTATACCATTCCAGACCCCCAGGCTGCAACAGACGGGAAGCCGTGCGGCCAGGTCGGCCGGGCGCAATATGACAGTCACGATCAAGACACCTGAGGAACAGCAACAGATGCGTGTGGCCGGGCGGCTCGCGGCGCAGGTGCTCGATATGATCGGTCCCTACGTCGAGACCGGTGTCACTACGGACATGCTGAATCAGATCTGTCACGACCATATCGTCGACGAGCTGGACGCGATCCCGGCGCCACTCAACTACAAGGGATTCCCGAAATCGGTCTGTACCTCCGTCAATCACGTGGTCTGCCACGGTATTCCGAACACACGAAGACTGAAGCGCGGTGACATAGTCAACATCGACGTGACCGTCATCAAAGACGGATACCACGGCGATACCAGCCGGATGTTTTTCGTCGGCAAGGTGCCGGTGATCGCCGAACGGGTCAGTCGGGTGGCGAAAGATGCAATGCTGAAGGGCATCGAGGTCGTCCGCCCCGGCGCGCGTCTTGGCGACATCGGACACGCGGTTCAGGAACACATCGAGGCCAGTGGTTGTTCGGTGGTACGCGAATACTGTGGCCACGGCATCGGACGTGTGTTCCACGAGGATCCGCAGGTCCTGCACTATGGCCGCCCGGGCACCGGTCTCGAGCTCGAACCGGGAATGACTTTCACGATAGAACCGATGGTCAATTCCGGAAAACGGCACGTGAAGCTGCTCGCCGACGGCTGGACCGTCGTCACGAAGGATCATTCCCTTTCGGCCCAATGGGAACACACCGTACTCGTGACCGAGGCCTCGCACGAAGTCCTGACGCTCGGTGCAAACGGCGAGCCCTGATCGCGATGAAACAACCCGCCATCACTTCGGACACACGAATCAAGAAGCCCGACCGGCGACTCGAGTCCCTGGACCGCCGACTCGTGCGTGGCGGCGACGCCGTTGTACTGTTCAGGGAGGTGCTCGCAACGGGGCGCGAAGCGATGACCCGCGACTTCGAATCCGGTACCGAAGTCACGGAACTGGTGCGTCGGCGTGCCGGCCTCGTCGATGGCCTACTGGAACGTGCCTGGCAACTGCACGTACGGGAATACCGTTATTCGCTTGCCCTCGTGGCGGTCGGTGGCTACGGGCGTGGCGAACTCCACCCGGGTTCCGACATCGATGTGACGGTGTTGTTGCCGGACGATCAGGACGCTCCCTGGGAAGAAGTCGTCGAACGTTTCATCGCGTTCTTGTGGGATATCGGTCTGGAAGTCGGTCACAGTGTACGCAGCGTCGCGGATTGCGTTCGTGAATGCGAAAAAGACGTGACCGTGACGACGACGCTGATGGAGTCGCGGCTTCTCAGCGGCGACGAAGAATTGTTCGTCCGCATGCGTGAGGCGACCGGAGTGCAACACGTGTGGCCGGCACGCGAGTTCTTCAGAGCCAAGCTGGAAGAACAGAAAACCCGACACCACCGCTTCCACGACACCGCCTACAACCTCGAACCGGACATCAAGGAAAGCCCCGGTGGCTTGCGCGATATTCAGATGATCGGCTGGGTGGC
>JAZFZN010000410.1:0-2346 GCA_036475515.1 Gammaproteobacteria bacterium | reverse complement strand
GACCAAGATCACCGGGCGGGCGGACCAACACGAGTGATCGTTGAAAAACCAGAAAGCTCAATCGGAGCGAGCGACGTTGAAAAACCGAAAACGTAGCCCGCTCCGGTGCATCGCCTTGGTACGCCTGGCATGGCGATTAACTTGTGGGGTGAAAGTCCCCTGTACGAGAACGAGGATCTTAAGGTAGGCAGCATACCAACTGTGACTCCGATCGAACAAGTACTAGAGACCCGCGACTGCGGAAGGGTAACCGACCGTGGGAAGGAAGCGAGGTCTCAAATCTGCGAGGTTACGGACAGAAACCTGATACAAGGCCGGTGCGGACAGGCGAGTGAGCCAACCATCACGAAGCCGTCATCGTTCATCCGCATTGGTAAATCAGGAGCTTGCGCAGAGAAAGCCATACACCTTATCCAGGGAGATCCGCCGCACGTATCTGCCACACAGCCTTGCCTGTCGGCAGAGCCGTCATCGGTCAACGATGCTGGTGTGCAGCGGAAGTCAGCAGAGGCCGTGGTACTGTTTCGTTGCATTCCAGCGACGACAGGAAGGGCCGAACCATGAAGAACAGGGAGGAGCGACCGACGGCCTCGGATCGAGGTGCCTCGCAGCAGACGTTTGATTTCGGCGACGAAGTCGAACCGACGCTGCCCGCGAATTTACTCCGCCAGGAGTTGACCGATCCGGCGTCCATCGACACGCCGTCCCTGAGCGTCTCACCAGACGCAGATTTGATGGAACAAGTTGTCGATCCGCGAAATCTCGACTGTGCATGGCGTCAGGTCAAAGGGAACCGGGGAGCCCCGGGTCCGGATGGCATGACGATCAAAGCGTTCGAAAGCTGGTGCCCTGAGCATTGGCCCGCGGTGCAGCAACAGCTTCTGGATGGCACGTATCGCCCCTCACCGGTGCGACGCAAAACCATTCCGAAAGACGGTGGCGGTGAGCGGCAGCTCGGTATTCCAAACGTGCTCGACCGACTCATTCAGCAAGCCATCTGCCAACTACTGACGCCGATCTTCGATCCGGGCTTTTCCGAATCGAGCTTCGGCTTTCGCCCCGGTCGATCCGCCCATGGAGCCGCGCAGCGGGTTCAGCAGATCATCCGGCAACGCCATGAGTTTTGCGTGGATGTTGATCTCTCGAAATTTTTCGACAGAGTCCAACATGACGTGCTCATGAATCGTGTGAGCCGCAAGGTTCATGACGAGCGTTTGCTGCGATTGATCGGTCGCTACCTGCGAGCGGGTGTGATGGTCGAGGGCGTGTTGCAACCGACGGAGGAAGGCGCGCCGCAAGGCGGTCCTTTGTCACCCTTGTTGTCGAACATCCTGCTGGACGACTTCGACAAGGAACTCGAACGCCGCAGACTGAAGTTCGTGCGCTACGCGGATGACTTTGTCATCATCGTTCGCAGCGAACGCAGTGCGAATCGTGTGTTCGCGTCGGTCCAGCGGTATCTGACGCAGCATCTGAAACTCGTTGTGAACGAACAGAAGAGCAGTGTCAGACCGGCCCGAGGCTGCGAATTCCTCGGATTCGCTTTTGTTGGAAAACGCGTGACGATCACAGTCGCACCGAAGAAGCTGAAAGCCTTCAAACGTCGTATCAAAATCCTCACCGGCCGCAGCCGAGGGATCTCGATGGAACGTCGTTTGACCGACCTCAATCGCTATGTGCGAGGCTGGATAGGTTACTTCGGTCTGGCTCAGCAGTTTGACGAATTCGTCAAACTCGATGGTTGGATTCGACGCCGCATCCGGATGTGCTACTGGAAACAGTGGCGACGTCCGCGTACGAAGGTTCGTAACCTCGTGCGACTCGGCGTGAATCTCGACATGGCGATCAAGCACGCGGTGAGTCGCAAAAGCTACTGGCGTCTGTCACGGACACCCGCCATGCGCTACGCGATGCCCAACAAGTGGCTGGAGCAACTGGGACTTCTTTCGCTCAAACAACTCTGGTGCGACCTCGCTCCACTTCGAGGAACCGCCTGATGCGGACCCGCATGTCAGGTGGTGTGGGGAGGGCCATCAGCAATGATGGCCCTTACCCGATTTCAAGTAAGCCGCTCCGCGGCGGGATTGTGAGGCGAACGACTGCGTTTAGTTTATCGGCTTGATACTCTGATTGCGAATTGTCGGTCATGTTTTCTTGTTGAATGTTTTTTCTCTCTCAACAGCCAATTTCCATACGCCACCGCGAGTGGACTCGTTCGAGGTCTGCGCTGCTGGTGCTGCAACACTGGAAACAACCATGACCGGAGCCCGATTCCTGCACTTCGCCAGCCTCGATCATCAGCTCACGACCAAGAAAAACCGCAACGCCACTCACCACAGAACACTT
>JAZFZN010000409.1:0-4479 GCA_036475515.1 Gammaproteobacteria bacterium | reverse complement strand
GCACTAATAACACGACAGTGAGTGCTGCTATGCTCTGCGCACCGGATGCGGGGGGCAAGGTGCTCGTTCATCTGAAGAAAGTCGAAGATGTCGGTCGGACCGACTGGTTATCGGCTGGAGCGCATGTCGTATGAAGTCTGAAAACATTGTCGGCGCCTTTTTGGCAGCCATCCTGCTCGCGTCGTCGCCCGGGACGGTCGCGGCGGCGCCGAGCATTGACAAACCGCAGTTGTATGTCGCCAAGACGTCAGTTAGCAGGAAGGGGGTTGGCATGATTGGCGGCAGCAAAACCCGTACCAGCATCGATTATATGATGCTGCTGCCGGACGGTACGGTGTTTCACGACCGGCCCGACGAAGGCGTTGCGACCCGGGAAGGACTTGACGACCAGAGTCGCAAGAAAACCGGGAGTTGGACGATCGAAGGAGAGACCCTGCGTTTGCACTTCCCCGACCAACGCAAGAGCAAACAAAACTTTGAACTCACCGCCTGGGGAGCTGGCTGGCGTCTCAATGAAGACACCGCATTCTATCCGGTGGTCGCACCGAACCCTGACGTACTGAAAGGAATCTGGCAGTCGTCCGAGCGCACCAGCGGTAGCGCCGGGATTCCGGGGATGGGCAACCCGATGACCTTCGTGGACACCGACGAATACACGTTTCGGTCGGAACGGCGTTTCAAACTCGAAGAACGTGGCAAGTCGACCCGTCATGGCACCTACGAGATCGACGGTTACGCGCTGATCCTGAGCTTCAACGATGGCGCAGTGGAACGAAGGACTATCTTCATCTGGCCTTTTGCGCAACATTCCATCACCATCGGCGCCAACGTTTTGACGAAGCTGTAGCAGGCGTCGGTTCAGCCAATCAATACACCGACGACGGCACCCGTGCACAAAGTCGCGAGCGTCCCGCCGACAATACTCTTCATACCGAGGGCTACGATCTCTTCGCGGCGTTCGGGTATCAGTGTCGTCAGACCACCGATCATGATCCCGAGACTGCCGAAGTTCGCAAATCCGCACAACGCATAGGTCATGATCAGGTTCGAACGTGCACTCAGTGTGCCTTCCGGTAATGCTGCGAGTTCGGTATAGGCCAGCAGCTCGTTGAGCACGGTTTTGGTGCCCATCAGCGAACCGGCTGTGGTCGCTTCGCTCCACGGTATACCGATAAGCCACACCACCGGCGCCATGATCCACCCGAGTAATCGTTCCAGCGTGAGGGGCGTTCCGGCGAAATCGGGGAACAGACCAAGCATCGCATTGAACAGATAGACCAACGCGACGAACACGAACAGCATCACGACAATATTCAGGAACAACTTCAGACCGGCGCGGGTCCCCCTCGCCAGTGCATCCATCGCGCCATATGCCGGGTAGGGTTCCGCGAGTTCTGCGGCGGTCGCGGTTCCGGTCTCGGGCACCATCAACAATGCGATCGTGACGCCTGCCGGTGCACTGATCAGGGACGCGGTCAACAACTGCCCGACAGCGTCTGGAATAACGTCAGAGAGAAATGTCGCGTACAACAACAACACGGTACCGGCAATCGTCGCCATGCCGGTACACATCACGACAAACAACTCGCTGCGGGTCAGCTTTTCGAGATAGTCGCGGATGAACAGTGGCGCTTCGATCATGCCGACGAATATGTTGGCCGCGGTTGCCAGACCGACTGCGCCACCGATACTGAACGTACGTTCCAACACAAACGAAAAACCGCGCACAAGCGCGGGAAGTACGCGCCAGTAGCTCAGCAGTGCGGTCAGTGCGCTGACCAGGATAACCAGCGGTAACGCACGAAACGCCAGCACAAAGCTGCCACCGACCCGTGTTTCCTCAAAAGGTATCGGTGCACCGCCGAGATAACCAAATACGAACGAGGAACCGGCTTCGGAAGCTTTCTGGAGTGCGATGACGCCGTCATTCAGAGCAGCAAAGAGGCTTTGCGCGACCGGCCACTTGAGCAACAGGAACGCGAGAACGAGTTGCAGACCGACTCCGACCACAGCGACCTGCCAGCGCGCCTGTCGGCGGTTTTCGCTGAACAACCAGGCCAGCGCCATCAGTGTGATCAGACCGCCCAGGCTGTGTAACGCGGACATATTCCGGTGGCCCCTTGCCGGTTATCCGCTACTGTCGTCCTCGTCGAGCCACCAGCGCCGGAACTCTTCGAAACTGACGGCGCCGCTTCCATCCTTATCGATCACGGCGAAATCGAGTTCGGCGACTTCGCGCGGGACGTCGTCCCCGAGTTCTTCCAACAACACGCAGAACTCGTCGAAACCGATTTTGCCATCTGGACCAATAGCGTACAGATCGAAGGTTTTGCGCATGACCTGCGTGTCTATGTCGGGTCGATCGTCGCTGCCAGCCACGTGTTTTGCTCCCTGCCCGGACGCTCGGTACCATCTGAACCGGCCCATCTTGCCACAGCCGTTTGGTCAGCCGCCATTCCAGGGACGATTGGAATGCGAAATCGGATCGCGATCGAACTCGGCACAGCGCTCGGCGGCCCCGGCACAATCGCGGTTGGCGTGCAACAATACGAGTTCGCTACCGATGGAGAGCGGTCATGATCATTGCATCGCGACACCTTCGGATAATCTGGCTGTTGTCCGCGGGTCTGGCGCTGGCTTCCTGCGAGGCACCACCACTAACCGAGGCGGTGTTGCAGAACGCAACCTATCCCTCGGACAGTACGGACGACGGCTTTGTCACGCTGACCGACGGTCGATTCGAAGGCCCGAATCAGCATTTGACCGTTCAACTCGTGGACCCGATTTCATTCGGCGATCTCGACGGCGACGGCCACGCCGATGCGGTCGTCACACTCGCGACCAACACCGGTGGCAGCGGTGTGTTCGTCAAGTTTGTGACGGTTCAGAACAAGCGTGGACGACCCGGCCAGATTCGTGGCATGGCGCTGGGCGACCGCGTACGGGTCAATGATGTGCGCATCGATGATGGCGTCATCGTACTCGACATCACGACCCACGCCGAAGGCGACGCAATGTGTTGTCCGACGCTCGAGATCGAAAAGCGCTATGCGATCACCGGGGGAGCGTTGCGTGAATTGTTGCCGAACGAGAACGATGCGTCCGATGGAGTTCCCGATACACCGAGTGGCTGATCAATCGGCAAACGGGTCGCGACGCACGATCGTGGCTTTGCGTTCCGCCCCGGTTGAAACAAGATCGATCGGTGTTTCGACGATTTCCTCGATGCGTTCCAGATAGCTGCGTGCTGCATCCGGCAACCCGGCATACTCGGTGATGCCAACCGTCGATTCTTTCCACCCCGGCATCGTCTCGTAGACCGGTTCGATTTCTTCGTAATGCTCGGCCGCCGATGGTGGTTGGTCGAGCTGTGCACCGTCTGTTCGATAACCGACGCAGACCCGAATCGAGTCAAGGGCGTCGAGCACGTCCAGCTTGGTGACACACAGACCGGACACCGAATTGTTGACGATAGAACGCTTCAACGCGACTGCATCGAACCAGCCACAACGACGCGGGCGCCCGGTGGTCGCACCAAACTCGGCACCGACTCTCGCGAGGTGTTCGCCCATCTCGTCGAACAGCTCGGTCGGAAACGGACCGGCTCCTACGCGTGTTGTATAGGCCTTCACGATACCGAGTACGTAGTCGAACCAACGGGGTCCGAGTCCGGTACCGGTCGCAGCGCCACCCGCAGACGTATTCGACGACGTGACGAACGGATACGTCCCGTGGTCGACGTCCAGTAACGCACCCTGTGCCCCTTCGAACAGCACCGACTCGCCGTTTTCCCGATACGCCACCAGCAAACCGGTCACGTCGGCAACCATCGGTTCGATACGTTCAGCCATCCGCAGCGACTCCTCCAGTGTTTGCTGGAAGTCCACCGGTGTGGACTTGTGGTAGTGCTGCAGCACGAAGTTGTGAAAATCGAGCAGTTCGCCGAGCTTTGCGGCGAAGCGTTCCCGGTGGAACAGATCTGCAACGCGCACCGTACGTCTTGCGACCTTGTCCTCGTAGGCAGGACCGATACCGCGACCGGTCGTACCGATCGCACGTGTACCGCGAGCCTGTTCGCGTGCCTTGTCGAGTGCGACGTGCGACGGCAAGATCAGCGGACAAGACGGGCTGATCTTCAGTCGACCACGTACGTCGATACCACGATCCTGCAGCATGTCGACTTCGTCCAGAAGATCGGGCAACGACAACACGACACCGTTGCCGATCAGACAATCGACGGTGGGCCGGAGAATCCCCGACGGAATCAGGTGCAGGACGGTTGTCTCGCCATCGATGACCAGCGTGTGCCCCGCGTTGTGGCCACCCTGAAAACGCGTCACGGCTGCGACGCTTTCAGTCAGCAGGTCGACGATCTTCCCTTTGCCTTCGTCGCCCCACTGGGTCCCGATAATGACAACGTTCTTGCCCATGGTTTCAAAAACGCACGAAGTAGATCAGCGCGACACCGACAACCATGCT
>JAZFZN010000408.1:0-6120 GCA_036475515.1 Gammaproteobacteria bacterium | reverse complement strand
CGAGTATCTCGGCTTCATGCGATCTGTTACGGGTATGGATGAGATTATGAAGACGGATGCGCAGGCTACGCGCTACATGCGAGGTCAGTTCCTACGCATGCATGACGACAAGATTGACGAGGAAGGTCGACTCGTCGCCTATGTTTTGAATCTGACCAGGAACTGGGTGGCCGACTGGGGCGGTTTACTTCATTTTCAGGACGACGAAGGAAACGTAACGGATACATTCATGCCGCACTTCAATTCACTCAGTATGTTCAAGGTTCCGGCACGGCATTTTGTTTCGTGCGTTGCTCCGTACGCTGAACAACCACGCTATGCAATAACCGGATGGTTCAGGACGAACTAGTGACAGATCCAGGCATTCGAGACCTCTTTCAGCGCGCTGATCAGCTTGCACGCGCCGGGAACAGAACGGCGGCTGCCAAACTGTTCGAGCAGATATTGGAACGCCGGCCACAGCATCTTGCCGCCCTGACATTTTTGTCGATGACGGCATTGGACGCCTGTGCATACGAACGCAGTGTGAAACTTATGGAGCGCGCCGCAGAGGTCGAATCGGACAACGCCGTACTGCAACAGAACCTTGGGCTGATATTGCGTAAGAGCGGCGAACCGGAAAAGGCTCTGGCCGCGCTCGATCGCGCCATTGAACTCGAGCCACGCTACGCCGTGGCCTATCTGCACAGAGGAGCCGCACTCGAGGATCTGTCGCGTGTTGATGAGGCGCTGGAGTCCTACCGGAAGGCGGTGCAGCTGGAGCCGGGGCTGCGACGGCTGAATGAACGTACGCCACGCATCGTTCTCGAACTCGCGCAGCGGGCCAATGACCTGAAGACTGCTTCGCTACGTCGTGTGCAGGACGAAGCATTCGAATCTGTCCGTGAACGCTACGGGTCCGAAGAGACGCGCCGACTCGAGCGTTTCCTGCGGGGGCACCAGAAACTCGACGAGATTCCGTTTACCGATCCGTTGCAACGCCCTGGCTACCAGTACTTTCCGGATATACCCCCGCAACCCTGGTTCGAACGTGATGCTTTCGAATGGGTGGAGGCCTTCGAAGCCGCAGCGGATACGATCTGCGACGAAGTGAATGCCGTCGTCGAGGAGAACGCGGACCTGAAACCCTATGTCAGTGGTGACCGTGTGCCACCGCCGAAGAGTGAGCACTCCGCGTCGTGGAACGCGTTGGCTGAGTCATTGACATGGAGTTCTTACCATCTTCTGGAAGGGGGCGAACGCATTGACGAACACTGTGCGCGGTGTCCGGAAACGCTTGCCGCGGTCGAACAACTGCCACTCGTATATGCTCAGGGACATGCACCGGAGGCGTTCTTTTCGATCCTGAAACCCGGTGCCTACATACCGCCACACTTCGGACTCGCGAACACGAAGCTCGCTGTGCACCTCGCGTTGATGATTCCGGAAGATTGCGCGATTCGTGTCGGTCCTGAAACACGTGGCTGGACCGAAGGGCAGTGTCTGATCTTCGATGACAGTTTCGAACACGAAGCGTGGAACCGAAGCGATCAGACGCGTGCGGTGTTGATTACGGAAGTCTGGAACCCTGCCTTGACGGAGCCCGAACGCGAAGGGATCAGCGCGATTGTCCGCGCCAGTGATGATTTCGGTCGGCGGTGGGCAGAGTCCGTCACCGATTGACGATCGTCTCTATGACCCGGTCACCACACCGCGGTCCGCAAGCCGTTGCACCAACGGTTGAATGTGTTTTTCGTAGCGCCGCCAGCGTTCGACAGAACTTCGGTACAACGGTTGTCTGACCTGCCACGAGCTGGCCGTCATAACGTCACGCTTGTTCTTGTGATATTCGACACAGGCATCGTCCCATTCAAGACCGACGTGCTCGATTAATCGGCGTGCCTGCGTGGGCAGATCACGGGTCACGTCTTCGTAATGCACATCCAGAATCTCAACCGGCAGAATCGCTTTCCAGTGTGTCATCAACCGCACATAGCCGGCGTACATGTCTGCCAGCTCCTCGAAGTCGTAGGCGTATTCGTTCCTTCTCGCGAAAAGCTGGAAGTAGTTGGAGAGACAGGTATCCAGAGGATCTCTCTGGCAATGGATGAGGGATGCCTTGGGGAATACCAACGCGATCAGTCCCAGATACACGAAGTTGAGGGGCATCTTGTCGGTGACTCGCGTAACGTGGCTGTCCACATCTTCACGGAGAACCTTCAGATAGTCCTCAGCGATGCGTTCGACCGCAGTTGCATCTAGCTTGGCGGCAAATTCCACCGAACCCTGTCCTTCAGCAAGTGGTTCTGACTGCTCAAGATCGCGGACGATTCGTCCGATCGTAGGCAATTCCCCGGCGCCGTAAACGAGAGGGTGACTCGCTACGATCTGTTCGATCAGTGTCGTACCGGAACGGGGCATACCGAACACAAAAACCGGTGTTTCGTCCGGTACACCCCAGTCAGACCGCTGTTCGAAGAACTCTGTGTCGAATCGGGAAATAATCCGATCCACGGCTTCGTCCCAGCGTTCCGAATCGTATTCCAGGGACGCCCGATGAAGCTCGTTCGCCGTCTGGTAGTGCCCGAAGGCTTGGTCATACAGCTTGCAGTCGTCGTAAATCTTGCCGAGTCCAAAGTGCAGGTGAGCCTTTTTTGAGTTCGAGTCTGTTGCCGAAAGCGCATGCAGCATGGCCTCGTGTTCCGGTGTATCCGTAGTTTTGTACCGGCGACACAGGGTCAACTGTCGCAACGTCGGTGCGTAGGCGGCGTCCAGTTTCAGTGTTTTCCGGAAAGTCCGCTCCGCCGCTTCAAAATCGCCGTGGACTTTGTAAGCGCTACCCAGATTGTGCAGAGCCTCTACAAAGTCCGGTTTTAGTTCCAGAGCTGTACTCAAAGCCTCAATCGCCGCTTGACCCCTGCCCATTCGCAGCAATGCAACACCGAGGGCGTTGAACGCCTCGGGGGTCTGTGGGTAGAGTTGCGACGCTTTGCGTGCGATGACGATCGATTCATCGTAACGGGCGAGTCGATTCAGGATGTCTGCCAATGTAATCAGGGCATACGACGCTCCATCGAGTTCAACTGCTCGACGGGCGTATTGTTCGGCGTCGAGGGGTCGGTCGGCGGCGAGCAGCAACGCAGCGAGGTTCGTATGTGTCGCTGTGGATCCAGGATCTGCCCGCAACGCTTTTCGGTACGATTCTTCGGCCGCCTCGAAATCGCCTGATGTCTGGTATGCGGCCCCGAGAGCAAGGTCGAGTTCGACGACTCCGGGGTGTTTGAGACGCGCGTCTTCGAGTAAAGCGATCGCCTCCGGTATGCGCGCCGTCGCGCAATATATGTTCGCCAGTAGCGGCACTGCAGCGGGAACACACTCAGGTTTCGCCGCAAGATTCGTCAGAATCGGTTCGGCCTGCTGGTAAAGGCCGGTCTGACAGTAGTAGCGTGCCGTGTTGAGAACGTTATGGAGGTTCGGATTCACTTTGGGGATGCCTTGGTTCCGTCTGCGTTAGGTATGAGTGCAGGACTCACTTCATACGCTCCAATTTGAACGCAAAGGTATAACGTGGAACGAAGCAGATTCGGTTCGGTGGACGCCCGGCGTGCGTTATCGACCCGTCGAAAATCACGAGCCGTCCGGGTTTTGGACTCGCGACAAACTCTGCGTCGTTGTCTTCGTTGAAGAACAAGGTCTCTCCACCCCATTCAAGGTGCCAGTCCTTGGCCAGATACCACAACGCGGTCAGTTCCTGCTCGCCGGGTTGTGCGTCGGTGTGCGTAAACAACATGTCTCCGTACGACGAATAGTTGCAATACGCACGGTAGGCGTTGTAGGTGTCACGTCCGCCGTAAAACAGTTTCGTCGCATCGACCGTAAGTTTGTACAACGGTGAGTCCTTCATTGAATCGACTTCGACGTTGTAGACCCAATGACGTATCTGTGCTGCGTCCGGTCGTGCAACTTCAGTGCGCGTGAACAGCTGCGTATCGAGTGCATCGACCAGTGTATGCAAATCCTGTTTCGTTAGGAGACCATCGAATACACGAATCTCCCGATCACCGATATTGCCGACGCGTGTTGGTACGGGTTCAGTCATACTCGTAACTTATTGATAACTCACGCTTTAATCGGACAAGTTGGTAACGGGTTTCTCATCTGTCCGGCAAACAATATCAAACATCCGTTTCGACACCACACTCGGCCAGCCGTTTCCTCAGCGGTTCGACAAACTTTTCGTAGCGTTTCCAGCGTGCTACCGAACTTTTGTATACAGGCTGTCGTACTTGCCACGAACTCGCGGTCAAAACCTGGCGTTTGGTCCGATGGAAGTCGACACAGGCGTCATCCCACTCGAGTCCGATGTGGTCGACCAGTCTGTGCGCCTGGGCCGGAAGATCATCCACCAGTTCTTCGTAGTGGATGTCGAAGATGTCGATCGGCAGCACTTTCTTCCAGTGTGCCATCAGTCGTTCATACTGGCAATAGAAACTGGCGATGTCGTCGAGGTCGTATGAGTAGCTGTTGCCACGCGTGAACAGTTGAAAATAATTGGACAGACAGATATCCAGTGGATGTCGATGACACTGGACAAACCTAGCTTTCGGAAGCGCGAGCGCGATCATCCCGAGTCTGATAAAACTGAATGGCATTTTGTCGCTGATACGCAGAACCGAATCATCGACGTCGCGGCGCAGTTCAGAAAGGTATTCTTCCGCGATCTGTTGAACGATTGTTGGGGTGAGCGCCTCTACGATGTCCTCATCGGCGTGTTCCCGCGCGAACGTGTTGCCGATCCGCGTCATTATCTGTCCGAACGCTGTCATTTCTCCGGCACCGTGGGCCTGTGGGTGCGAGGCAATGATCTGCTCTGTTAGCGTGGTTCCGGAGCGTGGCATTCCAAAAACAAATACCGGGGTTTCATCCGGGATGCCCCAATTTTTTCTCTCGACGAAGAACTTTTTGTGAAAAATCTCAATCGTGTGGTCGACAGTCTTGCGTTGGAAATCCGAATCGTAATCTGAAGACAGGTGCATCAGACGGTTGGCTTCCTGGTATTGTTCGAACGCCTGATCGTACTGTTTGCAGTCATCGTGGACTTTGGCGAGTCCGAAATGCAGCACCGCCCGATCGGAATCTGAAATCTCAGAGGACAACAACGTTTGCTCGATTGCGACGACTTCCGGTGCATCGGGTGTTTCATAACGTCGGCACAACGTCAGGTGGCGCAACGTGGGTGGGTAGTTCGGATGAAACTCGAGCACCTTTTCAAAGGTTTTGCGTGCGTCATCGAGTTCGCCGGCGGTCATCTGAACGCTGCCAAGGTTGTTCAACGCTTCGACAAAATCCGGTTTGAGTTCAAGGGCGCGTTCATAGGCCCTCCGGGCTTCCTCACCACGACCGACGGTAACCAGCAGGTTGCCGAGAGTGTTCCACGAGTCGGGCCACTGCGGATGCAGTTCAGTGCATTTGCGACCGACGGCGACGGCCTCATCGAGGCGGCGCAAACCTTCAAGAATGGTGGCCAGATTCATCCACGCCGGGGCCAGGCCGGGATTCAGTTCGGTAGCCCGACGTGCGTGTTGTTCGGCCTCGGTGAGACGACCTGTCTTTCTGAACAGGTTTGCAAGATTATGGTGTGCCTCGGCGAAATTCGGATCGCACCGCAACGCGGTCCTGAACGCTTCTTCGGCATCGACCGCATCTCCAGATATCTCCTTCGCATTGCCGAGCTCGTAGTGCAGTTCCGCGACACGCGGATGGTTGCTTATCGCGGTTTCCAGCAGGTCGATCGCTTGTCGTGGCCGGTTCGTCGCGCAATAAATCGTGGACAACAACGGCGCTGCGGCCGCAACGCAGTCGGGTCGACCGAGCAGGTTCTTCAGGATACCTTCGGCCTGGTCGAGACGTCCGGACTGGACGTAGAAGTTCGCCGTAGCGAAAACACTTTGCAGATTTGGGTGCATAGAACGTCAGAGGGGGACAAACGGCTTTTCACGCAGCCACAGGCTGGCCAGCCATTTTTCACCCTGTTCGACCGGGAGTCCTGCGTGCAGCGTGCGTTGATCGGGATGACCGGATTCATTGCAATTATTGAACGCGAGTGCCTTACCCCGCTCCGGTTCGATCGTCAGACCCAGT
>JAZFZN010000407.1:0-6468 GCA_036475515.1 Gammaproteobacteria bacterium | reverse complement strand
CGCCCAGATCCTGCCTGAACAGATTTTTCAGCTTCTTCAACATGTCAAAAAATTGGGGTCAGAGTAAAAATTGGGGTCAGAGAGTAATTGAAAACTGGGGTCAGAGAGTCAGAAAACTGGGGTCAGAGAGTAGTTTTTAACTGCTTGATTTTTGGTGATTTGCTAACTGACACAAGATGCCGCATGAAAGCGGTAGAAAAATCAGGCAGTTAAAAACTACTCTCTGACCCCAGTTTTCCAGACCCCAATTCTCTTACGATCAGTTCGCGTAGATCGGTCAGACGTCGGTGAAAGAAGTGATCGACCCCATCCATCACCGCGAGTTCCGGACCCGGTGGCAATCCATTCACCCATTCAATGACTGCGTCGCTGTCGACAAGTTCGTCATCATCGCCCTGAATGATCAGCCACGGACACTCCGGCGGCTCGAGTCCGGCGAACGCAAACCGTTGCACCGGTGGGGCAACCGTAATCAACTGTTGCGGCACCACGGTCTGCACCGCACGCAAAGCAACATAGCCACCGAACGAAAAACCGGCCAACCACAGGGTCTCGCCCGCCGGTTGTTTCGTCGCCCAATCAAGGACCGCCAGGCAATCTTGCGTTTCTCCGATGCCCTCGTCGTATTCGCCAGCGCTTGCGCCGACACCCCGAAAGTTGAACCGCATCGTCGACAAACCGAGGTCGAAACCGGCACGCGCAAGCGTATGAACGACCTTGTTGTGCATCGTCCCGCCAAAAACCGGGTGCGGGTGGCAAATGACGAGCCAGCCGGTACTGTCGGGATGCACCACCTGCATCGCTTCGAGGGACCCGGCAGGTCCATCGATTTCGAGGTTCTGCGGTGGCGACGGTCGAAGCTGCTGGTTCATTTGGCAGGTTGTGGAAGTTCAGTCAGTTTCATGCGCGGCTTTTCTTCTGCGGGTTCCCGTTCGGTTTCACGCATTGGTGCGAAATACACAATGGTGTCACCGCTTTCAGGTTCCACAGACCGTTCCGGAGTAAACACCTGGATCCGGCCGTCGGTTTTCAGACTCAGGATCTGTATCGACTCGTTTGAAACATCGCCGAGAAAATCACTGTACGAGTAGGATTCCGTAAGACGTGTCTTGTAAAACGTCCAGCCGCGCACCTGGTTGCGCCACATACGTTCGTACACAGCGTTGTTTGTGAATGCAATGCGACCGCGTAGCGAACGCGTCACTGCTTTTGGATCGTCTTCCTCACTCGTACCCATTGGCAACTGATAAACATGCGCACGTCCGAGTTCCGGGCCCATTGCATTGCACACCAGCGCGTTGTACGCATCGTTGGTGGTCAACGCGAGCACGGTTCCGATACCCGCGGCGTCTACTGATTCGTCCGCGAAATCCGAAAGAATCTCGCCGTAGAACACCGGCAAGCCCGCCAACCGTGCCGGCCGCAGGCTGTGCCACGAACTGTCGACAATGAATACCGGTATGTCGAGTCCCTGCAGGGTTTGCCCGAGTTCGATCGCCCACGGCGACGCCCCGACGATCATGACGCCCTTGCGTTGCTCGTGTGCGAGTCCAAGACGACGCGCGAGCCACCGGATGGTCAGTCCATGCAGAGCTACCGTGGCGAAAATGACGCCAAACACGATCGGCAGCAGCGCCGAAGCATCAGCGTAACCGTGTGCAACCATCGCGGGACCGAACACACCCGCCGTAGCGGCAGCGACGATTCCACGCGGAGCGATCCACCCCAGTAACACACGATCGCGCCAGTTCATACCAATGCCCTGGGTCGCCAGAAGAATTGATATGGGCCGCACGAGAAACAATACGGCCGCGATGAACGCAATGCCCCGCCAGTCAAGTGATTGAATGACGCCATGTTCGAGGTCTGCGGTCAACAGAATGAACACCACCGACACGAGCATCACGGTGATGTATTCCTTGAAGCGTTTCATATCCTCAATGCCGGCAATACGCATGTTGCCGACTACGACACCCATGATGGTTACTGCGAGCAAGCCGCCTTCGTGTTGCAAAGCATTCGAAATGACATAGACCAGCAAAACCAGAGTCAGCAGCACCGGTGACTTCAGGTACTCAGGTACCAATCCGTGCTGAAAAGCCTTCGCCGCGAGGTAGCCGCCCAAGCCACCGAGCAAACCAGCCGACAGCAACGCCCAACCGATACCCGCAACGAGACCACCACCGCTGTCGGTTTGTGCAAAAAACTGGAACACAAGTACTGCGATCAACGCACCGATCGGGTCGACGAGAATGCCTTCCCATTTCAGATACGACGCCGTGCGTTTTTGCAGACCGGCTTGACGCAACAGCGGCATGATGACGGTCGGTCCGGTGACGACCAGGATTGCACCAATCAACAGCGAAACTGGCCAGGACAAACCCGCAATAAAATGTGCAGCCAGAGCGCCCAGAGTCCATGCAATCGGCACACCGAGATAAACGAGACGACGTACTCCCTTGGCGGCTTCTTTCAATTCGTGGAGTTCGAGACTGAGCCCGCCCTCGAACAGGATTACCGCAACACAAAGACTGATGATGGGTTGCAGCGCCGCACCGAACACGGCGCTGGGATGGAACAAACCGAACACGGGGCCAACCAGAAGACCCGTGACCAACAACAGGATGATTGCCGGGATGTGTGTGCGCCACGCGATCCACTGTGCGGATACACCCAGCGCAATGATTCCAACGAGGACAAGGGCGATACTGGATTGCACCGGAATCTCCGCGACGAGGCCGCTAACTTAGCCGCTACGCGCCACGTCCCGCAAGCTTGTGGCCGGCGGACCACTGGCGACGGACTTGGTCTTTCCCGTACCATTGCCGTTTTTGCGGCCCGGATCTGAGGGCTCCTGCTATGACTGAAAATCTGACCATCGCTCTCGAAAACCGTTACTGCGCACACAACTACCATCCGTTACCGGTAGTACTCGTGCGTGGCGAAGGCGTGCATGTCTGGGACGACGCCGGCAACAAGTATCTGGACATGATGAGTGCCTACTCGGCCGTCAGTCACGGCCATTCGAACCCGCAACTCGTCGCGACGCTGACCGAACAGGCGAAGGAACTTGCGATCGTCTCGCGGGCTTTTCATACCGACAAACTGGCCGGATTCCTCAAACGCGCCTGCGAACTGACCGGGCAGGACAAAGCCTTGCCGATGAATACCGGTGCGGAAGCGGTCGAAACGGCGATCAAGGCCGCACGCAAATGGGCGTACACAGTGAAGGGTGTGCCAGCCGACGCCGCCGAGATCATCGCCTGCGAAGGGAACTTCCACGGCCGCACGATCGCAATCGTTTCGATGTCATCGGAAGAACAGTACCGCGATGGTTTCGGCCCGTTTCCTGCCGGTATGAAAACGATTCCGTACGGCGATGCCGATGCGCTGGAAGCTGCAATCACGCCAAACACGGCTGCGTTCATCGTCGAACCCATTCAGGGTGAAGGCGGTATCCAGATTCCAGCGGCAGGCTATCTGGCCCGTTGCGCCGAGATCTGCAAACAAAACAATGTGCTGTTGATCTGCGACGAGATTCAGACTGGTCTGGGTCGGACCGGCAAGTTCCTCGCCTCCGATCACGAGAACGTCAAACCCGACGGTCTGTGTCTGGGTAAAGCCCTCGGTGGTGGACTGCTACCGGTGTCGATGTTCCTCGCGCGCCAGGATGTAATGGATGTGTTCAAGCCGGGAGATCACGGCAGCACGTTTGGCGGGAGTGCACTTGGTTCAGCCGTTGGTCTGAGGGCCCTTGAGCTGCTCGTCGAGGACAATCTGGCCGACCGCAGCGCCGAACTGGGTGCGTATCTGCTCGACCGGTTGGGCACGATCGAAAGCCCGTTCATCCAGGAAATACGTGGCAAGGGATTGTTCGTCGCGATTGAGATCGACCCGAACGAGGCAAGCGCACGCGAAGTCTGCGAACGTCTGATGCATCACGGCGTGTTGTCGAAAGAGACCCATGAAACGGTCGTGCGTCTCGCACCACCGTTGATCATAGAAAAGAAACAGATCGACTGGGTCGTCGAGCGGATCCGGATCGTGCTCGACGAGATGCTCGCGCTGCGCAAGGCGTCGTAACTACTCAGACTCGCGACGCGGGCGACGCACGAGTTCGCCGCCACAATTGGGACAAGTGTGTTCCATTTGCTCGGCACAGGGCACCTGTAGCGAACCTAGCCGTGCGTGTTGTACGGGCTATTCGGTCCTGTCGTCGTCAGCCGGCACTGTAAATTCAACGACTTCTATGACCGTTCGGTCGCCGCTGCCGGGGCGTGCCAACGGAAAACTCTGGCCGCGCACTGTTTCTTGCGCTTGTTCTTCGAATACACCGGAGGGCAGCGCGCCGACGACTTGTGTGTCGATGACGTTGCCCATCTCGTCTACGGTCGCTTCGATTTGTACGAATCCGGTGCGTTCCCGTCGGCCGGGTTCGAAATTCGGGATCTTCGGTGCGTCGCCGAGCTCCGGTAGCTTGCGCGCGTACGGGTCTTCACCGAGCAGCTCCGCAATTGCGATCCATTCGAGTTCGGACAGAATTTCGACCGGTTGTGCGTTGAACGGATCGTCCCCGGGCTCGAACTGCTCCAAGAACTCCAGTATTCCGCCAAGACCGGCCAACACAACGACCGAAGCCAGCACAAACGACCCGATGTAACGCAACAGGAACATTACTGTTTGTAGACTGTACCGTCCTTCATCACGAAATCGATGTTCTGCAGCACGCTGATGTCCGCCAGCGGGCCACCACCGACCGCAACGATGTCCGCGATCTTACCGGCTTCGATCGATCCGAGTTCGTCCTCGATACCGAGGAGTTCGGCAGCCACGGTCGTCGCAGACTGAATCGCCTCCATCGGCGACATCCCACCTTCGACCATATACTGAAACTCCGTGGCATTATCTCCGTGCCCGGACACGCCACTGTCAGTCCCGAACGCGATCTTCACACCCGACTCGTATGCTTTCTTAAAGGTGTCGCTGATCACCGGGCCGATCGCGGCCGCTTTCGGCCGTACGAGTTCCGGAAAAAATCCATCGATTTCAGCTTTTTCGCCGACCCAGACACCGGCTGAGATCGTCGGTACATAGAACACGCCGTGCTCTTTCAACAGCTCCATGACCTCATCGGTCATATAGGTCCCGTGCTCGATCGAGCGTACGCCGGCGACAACAGCACGTTTCATTCCTTCGGTGCCATGCGCATGCGCTGCGACATGAAAACCATAGTCATTCGCTGTCTCGATGATGGCTTCCAGTTCCTCAGGCGTGAACTGTGGATTCTGACCAGATTTTGCAACACTGAGGACACCGCCGGTCGCGGTAATCTTGATCAGATCGGCACCGTCCTTGTAGCGTTGACGCACGGCTTTGCGCGCATCAGCAGGACTGTTGACGACCCCCTGTTTTGGTCCCGGATCGCCGGCGATTGCTGACGTCCAGCCGTTGGTCGGATCCGCGTGCCCACCGGTTGTCGCGAGCGATTTGCCTGCTGAATAGATGCGTGGCCCTGCTACTGTGCCATCGTCGATCGCATCCCGCAGTGCGATCGTTACGTTGTATTTGTCACCGAGATTTCGGACCGTAGTGAATCCCGCCAGGAGGGTTTCATTGGCATAGGCCACAGCCTTGATGGCGTAATCCGCGGGCTCCAGCTGGAACTTCTCGATGTAGTAGTCCTCGTGGTGCTCGTGATCCAGATGCACGTGCATGTCCATGAAACCCGGCATCACGGTCTGTCCGGAAAGATCGATCAACGTGTCCCCGGACCCGGGTTCTATGAACCCGCTCTCGACGCTCGTGATGCGTTCGCCTTCGATGACGATCGACATCTGCTCTCGTGCACGATCGGATCGGCCGTCAATCAACGTGCCGGCATGGATGATGGTCTTTGCGTTTGCGAGCGACATCAGCATCAAGCCGAGTGTCATACCAAAGGCGTATGTCCTTATTCTCATTGAGTGGCCCTTCACATTACTCGATACCGAGCAGTTCGACTTCGAAAACCAGTGTTGCGTTCGGTGGAATCGAACCGGGTGCCCCACGCGCCCCATAAGCCATGTGTGGTGGTATTACGAGGATCCGCTTGCCGCCAACCTGCATCCCGGCGACACCTTCGTCCCAACCGATGATCACACGGCGTGCGCCGAGGGCAAATCTGAACGGCCCACGGTCGACCGAGCTGTCGAATTTGTTGCCACGGTGATCGTCATCGTCTTCTTCATACAACCAGCCGGTATAGTGGACGACAGCCTTCTGGCCCGCCTGTATCTCGGGCCCTTCACCGACGACGATGTCGGTAATCTCGAGCGCATCAGTGGCTTTCGGTGTTCCGGACATTGTGACCTCCTGGGGCGATTCCGTTGCCGCTATTTCGGCACCTGTTGAAGTGTCTTTTTCAGAACAACCGGCCAGCATCAGCACTGCGATCAAGCCGATCGAATAAATGGGTTTCATACGTTCGTT
>JAZFZN010000406.1:0-2314 GCA_036475515.1 Gammaproteobacteria bacterium | reverse complement strand
TATGCGTCTGCGTCGAACACAAAACCACGTCGTGCCAGGTTCGCTGCTACGGCGTCGGTTTCGTTCCGGAGTATTTTTGGATCGAGCATCAAGCGTTCCTGAGTGTTTACCGGTCAAAACTGGCGTGCGGCCAGCATTCCTAGCCAGGCCATCGTGACACACCCGGCGACGCTAGCCAGCATGTACAAGAAGGACTTCAACCAGGCGCTGTTTTCGAGCAACACCAGTACTTCGAAAGCAAAAGCCGAAAACGTCGTCAGACCACCGAGGAATCCGATGATCAACAGACCACGGAGTTCGTGATTGGCCGGAAAGCGATCCAACAGGAAAAAGTACAGAAAACCGATCGCGAGGCTGCCCAACAGATTGACGAACAACGAACCGACCGGGAAATCGTGACCGAGTACGTGGTGCGCGGCGCTGGACAGTCCGTAACGAGCGATGGCGCCAACGGCGCCACCGAAACCGACTGCCGCGACTATCTTGATCATCGAAGGACTTTCGTGGCCTAAGGTATGCGGGCCGCCGGCATTGTACAGTCAATCAGGCGCCGGCTCACCGGTCCCGGGCGATCAGCGATTCGACCCAAAGACACCAGCCACCGACAAGGCTCCATCCAAGTATCAGGGCGATCGCAATACCCGATGCATCGGCAAGCAGATCGCCGAACTCCGGGCTACGCCCGACCCGCCCCTGCACGAGTTCGAGGACAAGACCCAACAACAACATCGAGAATCCGACCACCGCATAGCGAGAACGCTGGTACATGCCGACGAACCAAAGGGTCAACGCCAGATAGGTAACCACGTGCATCAACTTGTCGTAAGACCCTATGTGCAGCTGGGGCGACGGCATGACGCTGAAATAGACAGCCGCCAGAACGAGCACCCAGCCCCCAACGATCCAGATGGCAGGAAATCGCAGCGGCAACACCCCTAGAACCCCGTATCGCCGATCACGTCGGCGCCTTCGGGTGGGGAGAAATCAAACGTGTCTTCATCCAACTGAACATTGCGTTCAACGTCATTGAATTCCAGGTGTGTCGTCTGTCCAAAACGGTCGACCAGATCCATCATCGCGAGTTCACGTTCAACAAAACCCAGACGCAGGGTTTCGAAATCGGTTTCATCGACTTTCGGTCGGAGCTCGACCCAAACGATTTCATCGGTCGAAAACACGCTGATGATCTCATAACCGGATGACAGTCCTCCTTCCCCGCTCAGCAACATCGCGGGCGTCGATGCCAGCGTTGTATCGAGGTTGCGGACGATCACCTGATCCAGGTCGGGTTCATACATCCACAAGCGTGTGCCATCCGCGATGATCAGGCGCTCGGCGGGTTCGCGGTAGTCCCAGCGAAAACGCCCGGGCCGGCTGATCGCCAGCGTGCCTGTTTCGGGTCCGGCGAGCACCTGATATTGCTCGTCGAGCAGGGTCTGTGCGAACGACGCCTTCAGGGTCGTCACCTCGTCGAGGAAACTCTGAATCAGAGCCTGGCCCTCCTCCGGTGTCTGTGCCGCGGCCGTCAAAGAAACGACACTGGCACCACACAACACCGCACCGAGGACTCGGCCCAGGCGTGCGGGCGTTCGATGTTCTTTTGTCAGGATCATCAGTCGGCCGGCGGTGGTGGCGCAAGGATTTCACGCGCCCCGTTGGTTTCGAGCGGACCGACAATGCCGGCCTCTTCCATCGCTTCGACAATACGCGCCGCACGGTTGTAACCGATCCGCAGTCGGCGCTGTACACCGGAGATCGACGCTTTGCGCGTTTCCGTGACGATGCGCACCGCTTCGTCGTACAGCACGTCCTGCTCAACGTCACCGGATATGAAGGTCGTCGGTGTCGGTTCCCCCGGCAGCGGTTCCGACGGTCCTTCGAGGATCTCGTTGAGATACGTCGGTTCGCCGGCCTGCTTCAGATGCCGGACCACACGATGAACCTCATCGTCAGCGACAAATGCACCGTGCACACGCACCGGTGTTACGGTTCCCGGTGGCAGAAACAACATGTCGCCGTGCCCCAGCAGGTGTTCGGCGCCGATCTGGTCGAGGATGGTTCTCGAGTCGACTCGTGAGGAGACCTGGAACGCAATGCGCGCCGGGATGTTTGCCTTGATCAGACCGGTGATGACATCGACCGACGGACGCTGGGTCGCGAGCACGAGGTGGATCCCGGATGCGCGCGCTTTCTGTGCGAGACGTGCGATCAGTTCTTCGACTTTCTTGCCGACCATCATCATCAGATCGGCCAGTTCGTCGATGACCACGACGACGTACGGCAACGGTGTCAGTTTCGGGGTATCGGCCCCCCC
>JAZFZN010000405.1:0-7667 GCA_036475515.1 Gammaproteobacteria bacterium | reverse complement strand
CTGGTCGACCACAACCGCGCATCCGATGTCACCATCTCCGACCGAGCAAAGCCGGCGCCCAGCTCCCGACACAGGCTGCGGAACGGGTGATCGGTGACGCCCGCCATCGGAGCGAGCGCAACATTGTTCTCGAGCGGATACGGGCCAATATGCATCGGGGGGGGGCGGACCCTATTCGTTCGCGCAACGCAGCATGTGCGCGTCGACACGCAGACAAACGTCGAGTTCGTAGTTCGTTGCCTGTTCGTTCGGGATCAGTACGGTCATGCTCGCATCGAGATCCTCGCCGGAAGCCATCAGACGTGCGGTGGGTGATTCGCTCATATACTCCGGCGGTTCGAAACTGCGTTCGCCGACCGAATCACCCCAGCGATCGTATAACGTGAGTTTGATCAGAGGGTAAGGTTGTGGAAACACCGCATTGTTCGTGACGTGCGCTTGTACCACCAGCGTGCCGGGTGCGGCAGGCTCATTTGTAGCGGCCAGTTTGGCGATGTCGTAGTCAGCGACCGACCAGTCCGGTGCAACCTGCATACCGAAAACGCCATAGACTTTTTCGAGCCATACACCAATCTGCTGATGGCGCAGCAGTTCATGACGCTGGTAGTGCACGGCCTGGGTTAGCAGCATGAAGAGCAGTGCGGCGCTGGCGATGATCCAGCCGATACGCCGGCGTTTCGGTGGTTCCGCGATCTCTCCGAACAACTCGTGCGGATCGATGTCGGTGCTCGACAGTTCGGGCGGCGGATGTGCACGTTCGTCAATCGGAACCATAGGTGCCGGTTGTTCGACGCTAGAGGATTTCTGTTCGATATCCGGAGTCGGCAGCCGCGGCACGATACGACGGTCTTCGGCAACGTCGATCCACAAGATTCCTTCAGTGTTTTCGGTAACTTCGATCGATACTTCTTCGTCTTCTGTGTCTTCTTGGGCGACATCGGGTTTCGATACTTCGATGACGGCTTCATCCGCTGAACCGTCCGGTGGGGCAGGCGCCGTGGCCAGGTCCATCTCGGCAAGACCGAGTTCGGCGCTGGTACGGGCCCATGCTTGGTCGAGCGACGGGACCTCGACAGATTCTTCGGGGGGGTCGTCGTACAGCGCGTCGAGCGCGCTGAAGACCATCTGACAACGGCCACAGCGTACGTCGCCGTCTGCGGCGCGGAGTTGTTCCGCGGTCACCCTGAAGACAGTGGTGCAGTGTGGACAACGCGTATACACGTCAGGCGCCCCTACGCTTTGCAGTCAGCAGCACCCAATCGTCGCGCTCGGACGGTGCGTCGAATCGAAACCACGGATCGTAAGCCGTCAATACGGAATCGACCTGCCGACGCAGGATTCCGGACAGGACCAGATCGCCCCCGGGTCGTGACAGTTTTGCCAGACGGGGCGCCAGTGCAATCAGTGCATCGGCCAGGATGTTTGCAACGATGACATCGTGCTCTTTACAAGCCAGCGTGTCGCTGCTCGTGACTTTGATCCTCGAACTGACGCCATTTGCGGTGGCGTTGGCGCTGGTCGCTGTCAGTGCCTGTGGATCGATGTCGGTCGCAGTTGCTCGATTCGCCCCGAGTTTCAGCGCGGCAATCGCGAGTATCCCGGAGCCACAGCCGTAATCGAGAACACTGCCCCAGATCGGATGACGCGCCAGCCACTCGAGACACAAAGCCGTCGTCGTGTGGGTGCCGCTGCCGAACGCCAAACCGGGGTCCATGCGGATGACAACGGCGCCTGGTTCGTCGACGGGCGCATGCTTCGGTGAAACCCACAAGGACTCGGCGATGTGCGTCGGCTTGAAGTCATCGAGCCACACGCGTTCCCACACGCGGTCTTCGAGCAGTCGCGCCTTCAGTGCGGGTTTTTTCCCCAGTGTTTCGGTGAGGCGGGCGGCCACGAACTCCGTTTGTGTGTCTTCCGGGAACAGTGCGACCAGACGGGTGTCGCGCCACACCGGTGTTTCGCCGGGCGACGGTTCGATTACTTCATCGTTGCCGGCCGACTCGAGCGACACTGAAGATGCGCCACAGGAGAACAGTACCTGCTCGCAGTCTTCGCGCAGCGACTCGGGAGGTGCGACACTTATTCTCAACCACGCCATTGGTCAACCACGATCACAGCGACTTCGGAATCAGTTCTCGCTTGCCAGTTTCTTTTCCAGGTAATGAATATCGGAACCGCCCTTCAGGAATGCTGCGTCGTTGCAGATTTCCTGGTGCAGCGGGATATTCGTCTTGATGCCGTCGACCACAACTTCCGACAGAGCACCCCGCATCCGCGCAATCGCCGACTTGCGGTTGTTTCCATGTGTGATCAGTTTACCGATCATCGAATCGTAGTACGGCGGAACCGTGTAGCCACTATAGACATGGCTGTCGACCCGTACGCCGGGGCCACCGGGCGCATGCCATTGCCGGACCGGGCCCGGTGATGGTGCAAAGGTTTTGGCGTCTTCGGCGTTGATCCTGCATTCCAGCGCATGCCCCCGAAGGGCGATGTTCTCCTGAGAGTGCGCCAATGGCAGGCCCGCTGCGATACGCAGCTGTTCCTTGACGATGTCGACACCGGTGATCATCTCCGTGACGGGGTGTTCGACCTGCACGCGGGTATTCATCTCGATGAAGTAGAAAAGGTCGTCTTCGTACAGGAACTCAAATGTGCCAGCACCTCGATAACCGATCGACCGGCAGGCTTCGGCGCAACGTTCTCCGACTTCGCGGCGTTGCTGTTCCGTGATACCGGGGGCCGGTGCTTCTTCGATAACTTTCTGGTGGTGTCGTTGCATCGAACAGTCGCGCTCACCGAGGTGGATTGCGTCGCCATGAGTGTCAGCCAGTATCTGGAACTCAATGTGTCGTGGCCGGCCGAGAAACTTCTCCATGTACACGACATCGTTGTCGAACGCCGCCTTCGCTTCGTTTCGTGTCAGTGCGATCGAATCAGCAAGCTTCTTCTCTTCCCAGACGACACGCATACCACGGCCACCCCCGCCGCCTGCGGCTTTGATGATGACCGGGAAACCAATTGCATATGCGATTCGTGTGTTCTCGTCAGGGTCATCGCCAAGCTGTCCATCAGACCCGGGTACGGTAGGAACACCGGCGTTTTTCATTGCTTTGATCGCGGATACTTTGTCGCCCATCAGACGGATGGTTTCGGGCCTTGGCCCGATGAACGTAAAACCGGAGTTTTCGACCCGTTCAGCGAAGTCCGCATTCTCGGCCAGGAATCCGTAACCCGGATGGATCGCGTTGGCGCCCGTAACTTCCGCCGCGCTGATGATGGCCGGCATGTTCAGGTAGGAATCCGTAGACCGTGGTGGTCCGATGCAAACCGTTTCTTCGGCGAGCAGTACGTGCTTCAGATTGCGGTCGGCTGTCGAATGAACTGCAACCGTTGCAATGCCGAGCTCGTGACAAGAACGCAGAATGCGCAGTGCGATCTCACCGCGATTGGCGATGAGTACTTTTTCGAACATCTCAGGTAATCCGCGCGATCACTCGATCACGAACAACGGCTGACCGTACTCGACCGGTTGCCCATCCTCGACGAGTATCTTCTTGACGACCCCGGCCTTGTCGGATTCTATCTGGTTCATCATTTTCATCGCTTCGATAATGCACAACACATCGCCGACGTTGACTTGTTTGCCGACTTCGGCGAATGACTGGGCCCCCGGGGCCGGAGAGCGGTAGAACGTGCCGATCATCGGCGCCGTAACCGTCTTTCCTTCCGGTGCTTCGGGCTCTGTTGCGGCTTCGACCGGTGTCGTCGCAGCTGCACCCGAAGCAGCGGGTGGGGCGGCGACGGGTGGTGCGGCCAGTATCGCAACGGGAGCACTCGCGACACCGCCGTGTGGATAGCGGGCGATCCGAACTGATTCTTCTCCTTCGGTGATCTCGATCTCGGCCATACCGGATTCTTCCAACAGTTCGATGAGTTTTTTGACTTTGCGAATATCCATCGCTTCGAAACCCTTGTCAGTTGCTTAAGATCTCGGCGGCGGCACGTACCGCGAGTTCGTAAACCTGTGGTCCAAAACCCGCTATAAAGCCGACGGCGACATCGGTGAAATAGGAATGCCGGCGAAACGGTTCGCGGGCGGCAATGTTGCTCAGATGTACTTCGATGAACGGTACTTCGACCGCAAGCAACGCGTCGCGCAACGCTACGCTGGTATGAGTGAATCCGGCGGGATTGAAGATGATCAGATCATATCGATCCGGTGAATCATGGATCGTCGCGATTAATTCGTGTTCTGCGTTGCTCTGTTTTGCTTCGAGCCGGTGGCCGAGTGAGTCGGCCAGCCGCGCCGCTTCTGCCTCGATCTCGGCCAGCGAAGTATCGCCATAAATGTCGGTCTCGCGACTGCCAAGTCGGTCGAGATTGGGGCCGTTGAGCAGCAGAATGTTTGCCATCGGTTGCACCGTCGGGCGTCGCCCGGTTGGTGCCCGGACCTTCCGTCCAGTGCAAGATATGAGCAAGATCGCGTCAAGTTTAGACCTTTTCGCGACACAATCAAGGAGATCGGTGTTTTCAGAGCAGTGCTTCGAGAGCCGCGACGGCTTCCGGTCTCTTCAGTTCGGCGACGTGGATGCCGACGATTTTGCCGTCCCGGTCGACGAAGACCGAGATCGGCAGGCCTTCGAAGTCGGTGCCAAAACCACGCAGCACGTCGATCGCTTCCTGCTCACCGACGAGTACCGGATAGACGATTCCGATTTCGTTCGCATACTCGGCCACCAGTTTGGCGTCGTCGATGGCGATGCCGATGATCTGAACGCCTTCCTCACCGTATTCGGCCTGCAAATCGTTCAGCAACGGAATTTCGCGCCGACAAGGTGCACACCAGGTTGCCCAGAAATTCACAAGCAGGATCTTGCCGTCCCATTCGGTAATCGAACGCGTGTTCCCTTCGAGGTCGGGGAGTTCGAACACCGGGCGTGTGTTTGCCGTGCCTGATTGATACAACAGAAACCCGGCAACGGCGGCCAGCAACACCGCGACCGCGATGAACGTAGTGCGCAATTTGTTTCTCATTGGTTAAGAGCCGCGAACAAGCGTGTCAGGTGTTCCTGAAAGTCATTCGCGGATTTGTAGCCAACGATCCGATAACCCTTGCGTTCCTGACCGTCGAGATCGAAAAACGCGATGGTCGGCGGACCATAGATGCCGAAGTATTTCAGCAATGCCTTGTCGTCTTCATCGTTCGCGGTTACATCCGCTTGCAACAGGTGTACGTTCGCGAACAGTTTCTGGATCTCCGGGTTGCTGAACGTCTGCTTTTCCATCTTGATGCATTCGACACACCAGTCTGCATAGAAGTCGATCATGGCGATGTGGCCGTTCTGTGCGGCGAGGTACAGCTCGTTTTCGAGGTCGGCGACCGTCTTGACGCGTGTGAACACGGCCTGCTCGGTCATCCCCGCGTGTGTAGCGGAACTGAGCACGCCCTTCAGGGGTTGCATCGGATCGCGTCCACCGGCGGCCGCACCGATCAGGATGAGCACGCCCCAGGTCACGGCGAGCACCCCGACGCCTTTCCACAGTTTTGCCCAACCGGTTTCGCCGGCGCTGCCGAGCATGTAGACGCCGCTCAGGATCATCAGTGCCGCCCACAACGTCATCGTAACGACCTCCGGAACGATGCGCGAGATCATCCAGATCGACACACCGAGGAGCATGACACCGAATGCCGCTTTGATCGTGTCCATCCAGGGTCCGGCTTTGGGCAACAAGGTTCCGGCGGAAGCGCCAACGATCAGCAGCGGCGTACCCATGCCGATGCTCATCGCAAACAGGGCACCGCCACCACGTAGCGGTTCGCCGGTCTGGCCGATGACGGCGAGCGCTGCGACCAGCGGTGGCGCAACACAGGCCGTGACAATCAGCGCGGACAGGGCGCCGATAATCGCCGTACCCCAGTAGGTACCCGTTTTCTGGCGTCCGCTGACGTTTGCGACTTTGGACTGGATCGCCGAAGGCATCTGCAGTTCGTACAGGCCAAACATCGACAACGCCAGGCCCACGAACAACAGTGCAAAGGTCGCGAGGATCCACGGTTGCTGGAAGATCGCCTGCATCTGTTGGCCGGCGTACGCGGCGGCGGTACCGGCGGCTGTATAGGTGAGCGCCATGCCGAGTACATACGCCAACGACAGTCGGAATGCGCGTCCGGTATCGATGTCATCACCCTCGCCGGCGATGATGCCCGAGAGGATCGGGATCATGGGCAGGACGCAAGGGGTGAAAGCCAGCAACAGACCGAGACCGAAGAATGCGGCCAGAAACGCCACCGGGTGTGAATCCCGGATCAGTGAAGCAAGACGATCCTGTTCGGAGACCGGTTCGTCGACCACGGCGATGAACGCAGCATCGTCTGGGGTTATTGCTTCGGGCAACGCCAGCGCGACCGTTTGTTCGAACGGCGGATAGCAGAGTTTGTCCTCGACGCAACCCTGTGCACCGGCGATGAGTTCGAAACTGCCTGCTTGCGGACCTGAACGGGCCAGCCGGATCCGCGCTTCGACCGAACCATAGTAGACCTCAGACTCGCCGAAGTACTCGTCGAACTTGACCTTGCCCTTCGGCAATTCGGGTGCACCCAGTTGCACGAGCGGGCTGTCGGTTTCGAAGCGGATCTTGTCCTTATACAGATATGTGCCATCGGCGATGTCCCAACGTCCTACGACTGTGTATGGGTCGGCCATGTGTGCCGAGAACACAAAGACCTCTTCGGGTGGCCGTACTTCGTTCGCATCGCCGGCGGCGAACAAGGCCTTCAGGTCCAGTGGTTTCTGTTCTTGCGTCGCGACAGCTGCCGTGTCCGTCGCGAGTGCCAGTGTGATTGGTGTCGTCCAGTTCTGTGGTGGATAACACAAGCCGATGTCGGCACAACCCTGCAGCTTCAGTTCCAGATCAAAGACTTCGACGCCAGGATCCACACGGGTGTAGGGGACGCGAATCGTCACCGCATCGCGATAGGTTTCGACGTTCCCAAAGAATTCGTCGGTATAGGCTTTCCCCGGCGGGATATCGGCCTCGCCGAGTGTCACGCCATCGTTGTCGCTCGCAAAACCAAAACGGTGCCGGTACAGGTAGTAACCGGGTTCGATGTCGTAGTGCACTGAAAGTGCATCGGCGTCGACAGTGACCTCATAACGAAACGCTTCTTCCGGTGGCAGCACGTCCGGTGTCGCTGCAATCGCGACCGGGCCCACCAGTGCGGCGAGACAAATCGCCGTAATCGCGTGTCGATACATCATCATCCTGTAGTAGACCCTGGTTCGGTGCATTTCGTTACCCAATCGAGGTAACCGGGCAAACCGGTGTCGATGTCGATTCCGACGATTTCCGGCAGTTCGTACGGGTGCAGCTCGACGATTGCCTGCTCGAGATCGGCATAAGCAGCGCGGCTCGTCTTGATCAGTAGCAGTACCTCCTCGGCCCCCTCCACGGCGCCCTGCCATCGGTAGGTCGAACCGACCTGACCGAGGCGATTCACACAGGCGGCCAGCCGACGCTCGACCAGGGCTGTGGCGATCTGTCCGGCGGTACCCGCGTCCGGGCAGGTGCAGAAGACTAGAAGCTGCTCGGAATCTGCTGGATTCATTGACTGACCGCCAAAGAAGCCATCCGATGAACCCCCGCGAATCGCAGCCGGCTAGAAC
>JAZFZN010000404.1:0-6395 GCA_036475515.1 Gammaproteobacteria bacterium | reverse complement strand
ATCAGGTCGAACCGGTCGAAAACGATCCATTCGCTACCGGCCGGTCTGTATGCCCAACCAAGACGCAGATCGCCATCGACGCTGGTGGCCCCCGCAACGGTTTCGCTTTGGAACAGCTGCGCACTGGCGGACAAACCATGACCAAGACGGTTTTCACGATAAAGACCGGTCAGAAAACCGAAGCGATCCTCGCTGTCTGCGTTGCGGAATTCGAGACGCGAAGTCCAGCTCCAGTCTTTCTTGCGATACCCGCCACCGACGAAGAACGCGGTGAAGTCATCCGTAACAGTACCGGAAGCAAGCGGCACTTCCGGATTCATCGGTTCGGCGCCGGGGCTGCGGATGGTATTTGACTGATCGAGACCGAAATCGAGTGTCCAATGATCGTTGAGCTGGAACCCCTGGATCAATCCGAGATTCATGAAGGTCCGCGCTCCAGACTCGGTCAGTTGCTGGTTCAGTCCACCGGAGAACTGTGCGAGGTTCCACGGCGAAGCTTTGATCCCGACACGCGATGTCTGGGCGTCGATATCGGCCCCCTGTGCAATTTCGTGTTCGCCAAAGAAGGTGACACTGTCCGAGAAGCGATAGTCGGCACCCAACAGGAACCGGTTCGGGTAGTCCAGACTCTCGTCTTTTCCTGAAAGCGCAACTTCGAGTCCGGTTCGCAGCATGATCCGGTCATCCCATACAGGCATGCCACCTGTGAGAAACACCTGCTGAGACACACGGTCGCGACCTGTCGCTTCTTCGTCGCGCACGTGCGACAACCCAGCGGAACCATAACGTCCGTCTCGTTCGTAGCGTATTTCGGCCTGAGCCGCATCACGTTGTGTATCAACGGCGAGGTTGTCCTGTCGGAATACTTCGCCTTGCACACTGAGTTCTTCGTTGATCCGGTAGCGTGCGTCGACACCGCTTCTGCGTGTCGCCCGTTCGGTCACACTTTGCTGTCCGAGTCCGAATCCTTCGTCCAGCTCGCGGTAGTACAGATGGCCATCGAAGCGTTCGCTACGGTGGAACAACTCTGCAATGTATGCATCGCCGTCACGATCGCCGGTTGTTTCTTCGACGGTGCTGGTTGCGTACTCGAGGTTGAGTTCAGTGAGATCGGTCAGCCAGAAACTGAAATCCATACCACCGAGATCGCCGTCGCCGGTGTCAGCGCCTTCATGAATCGCCGAAACGCCGAGCTCCGCTCGGCCATCGCCGAAAAACATCGAGGCCCGACCACCACCGTTCAGAGCGTCCTCGCTGCTGTTGCGAACCTCGTACTCCGCAACGATGAACGTAGGGTTGAGGTTTTCATCACGGAAAGGAATCGGTTCTTTGAACAACAACGTTCCATTGATGTAATCGATGCTGTAGTCGAGAAAACGAGTCAGGCGCGTTGAACTGATCACGATCTCCGGCCGGAACCGGTCTCGCACCTGGATCGTGACCTTGTCGCTGTTGATCAGGATCGGGGACTGTGACAGAGAATACAGACCGGAGGTGCCGTCTCCACGCAGTTCATCACGGGCAAAATTCAGGTTGGTCTCCGCCGCGAACGCCGAATACCCGAACTGTTCACCACGGTACTCGCTTTTCAGTCCACTCATGCTGCGCGAATAGCGAGACAGGTCCGTCATCGTCAAGCCAGTATCGTAATCGCCGAACAGCGCGTAGAACTGGTTGCGTTCGATTTTCAGGTACAGCTTCTCGATACTGGCGGCGTCGAACTGCTGTTCGGTTGCGTCTCCGTAAATCGGATAGAAACGGTCGGGCTCGATGACGCCTTTCAATCGATCCGCGGTGTCGGCTTCGCGCTCCGAATCGAAACCAATGGTCAAAAGATAGTCGCCACGTATGCGGCCCTTCGCAAAGAATGCAAGCCGGCCATCGTCGTACAAGTCGTCCACGAATCCGGCGTCCTCGGCGAGCTGTATGTTGTCGGCAATCGTGTTGTAGCCGAACGTACCTTCGGCAAGTCCGACCAGGATCCAGTCGCGTGCCGCCGGTTTGAGCCATACCCGGAACTCGTCTTCGAGGGGGCGGGTGTTTTCACGTGGTAACAAAAGATGCACCACTGCTTCACCACTCTGAGTCGTCGGTTCGAGTTCGATCAACGCGACACCGTCCGGCCCGATCGTATAGATCGGCTTGCGATGGTTCACCGCCAGCAACTGGTTCCGGTTCAGCGATTCGACTTCCCACCACGAACGATAAGGTGGATCTACGCGGAAGTTGCCGATCGCGTTTGGTCGTGCCGGATAACCGGCCTGATCATAGAGCTGCAGGGCAATCACCGGACGTGTGCGTCCGTCGGCAATCAAGATCGAACGTTCTGCGATGAACTCCGCGCGCGCCGGCCCACCGGAATAGTGCGCCGTTCGGGTCAGCTCCGTGACCTCGCCCGCCGCGTTGCGCAATACGGCCGTGAGTTCGTTGTCACCGTGTTCAATGTCGACACCGCGCCAACGCGACAGAGCGACCGTATCCGATGAATTGACCGTGACACCGTCGAAGTTCAGTGCACTCACCTGCTCTCCGTTGACGAACAGCTCGACCGTTTCATCCGCGGCGTGTTTTACAGCGATCTTGAGACTCGGGATCGCCGGGTTGAAATCGGCTGTCGGCAGGAACCACTCGGCGCCAGGTTCAGCGATCTCGAGCCATGACGTGTCGTTGTACAACTCCGTGACCGATTCGGCGACCGAGTCGGTCCCAAATAATTCTTCATTGTCGACGTCCCGACCCGGCTCAACACCCAGTGTCTCTACTTGCTGCATGCCACTGCCCGACTTCACCAGATGCAGCGCACCTTCGACATCGCCGGTTGTGCGCTCGATGAACAACTCGACACGCCGATTGGCTGCCCGGCCTTCCGCGGTGTCGTTCGATGCGATCGGCTCTTCGTCACCACGACCGGCAATCGTGATTTGATCTTCTTTGATCCCGAGACGCTGGCGTACATAGTCTGCCGCTGCGCGTGCGCGTGCCATCGACAACGCCTTGTTGTCGGCGAATACGTTGCGGTTCCGCGGCGCGATCGGCAGGTTGTCCGAATGTCCGACCGCCTCGATATGGATGTCGCGTGTGCCATTCCACTCGTCGATCACGGCGTCGATCAACGTCAGATCGACCGCGCTGAGCTCAGCACTCAACGATGTCAAATGAGACGTGATGTTGTACTTGTGCCGTTCAAAGTTCGGACCCTCGCGGAACACGATGTTCTCGGCGACCGGTGTACTCCGGTTACTCTCAACCGGTGTATCGAATCGCACGACGGCTTTGGTCACATAGTTGCCACCCGTGTTCGGTGGCAGTGTTGCACGGAATCGGATGACCCGCTCCCATTCGGTGTCGATTGGATCGAATCTCCACGACAGTACGTTGCCGGTGACGCGCGGGTCCGGTCTCGGCGCCTCGTCGATCTGCGTGCTACCTGGGATGTAGTTCGTGCCTTCGGGCAACATGACCATCGCGTTGAGTTGATCGACGGCAACGCCTTTGCCGGCCAGCTTGAGCCGGTAGTCAATCGCACCATCGGCGAGGATGCTGGACAGATGCAGTCGCACGCTTCCGGTCGGGACCGGAATTTCGCGTGCATAAAAGTCGACGCGCCACAACGCTCCTTCGTCGACGTCGACGAATTGCGAAAAGGTTCGACCAGCAAACCTCGAATTCTGGCACGGCACGAGCTGCATATATTCCGGCAGCGTTTCGGTATCGACCTGAACGACATGAGTACCAGCCGGAACGCCTTCAAAGTGATAGCGCCCGCCTTCATCGGTCACAACGTAGCGTCCGTCCTCCAGGTAGATACGCACACCGGGCATACCGTCGAGGTCATTCTGTAGATCATCGTCACATGCACCGAGAACAACGCGTCCGACGATGAATGTGTCGCTGAAGAACGCGTCTTCGATACGCACCAATGCCGATGCGTCGTTGGAAACCATGTTGTCCGCGGTCGCGGCTGCCAGGTTGATCGCATCCCCTTTCGAGGTGCCGACCGTGACCTCGGTAACGTAGCGCAGGTTGACCGTGTCGCCCGGAGACAAGTCTCCGAGGTCAAAGGTCAATCCACGACCGTCGGAGGCAATGATCGGATCGGCGAGAGTGGCTCCGTCAAGACGCGCCGAACCGGGGACGTAACGGAAACCCGGTGGCAACAGGTCGATAACCAGCGTACTGGTTCCCAGGTTTTGCGCGGTGTTTTGCAGCGAAACGCTGTACGGCACGAAATCGCCCGCTGACGCGACACTCATGGGCGTGGTCTTCTGGATGAACAACGCATTGGCTTGCGGATCAACGGGTACGTCGATGAACACGATCGGACCGGGGTTGACGACAAACACGCTGCCATAGGATTCAGGTCCCAGTGCGAATGGGGCACCCGGCAAAGCCTGCAGGGTCGCAATGCCGACTGTCGATGGCGCCGTATGCCCGGCTGCCGGCTGGATCTCGAGACGGTAGTTTCCGGGTGCGATCGCCGGAAAACGGAAACCGCCGGGTGGAAACTGGTATACCGTGCCTGCGCTGTCCTGCGCCGAACCACCACTGGTGACCGTAGCCGGAAACGAACTGACACCGTCGTCGCCAAAGACGACCGCCGGTTGCCCGGTTGTGTCGTCGATCAGTGTGATGCCGGCACCATCGACCGGTTGTCCGGTTTGCGAATCGAACACGACACCCAATGGATCGACCAGTACCTGCGTCGTTTCGCTGTCGGTCGGATCCGCCGGATCGGTATAGGACGCGTCAACGGTGCCGTCTGCACCCGTCTGCAACAGACAATCACCGGCATTCACCGGCCCACTGCTGCTTGGCACGTAACCGGTAAACACACCGGTATCGGCTGCCGTTTCGGACAGCTGTAGTGTTTCGCTGTCACCACGACTACTGGTAACCGTGATGTCAACGGTTTCGATCACAGCCGCATCGAGGTTCTGGTCGTGATCGATCAGTCTGAAGAACAGCGGTTCGCCGGCGTGGAACATCGAAGCGTCATACACGTCGGCCGGTTGATTCGGATCGAGTGGTGTACCGTCAAACAGAACCGGATCCGGCAACGGCGAGAAGCTTCCACCGACCAGACAAGCGGTGATTCCGAACGTGACCGTGTCGGTACCGCTGGTCGTCAGCTTGATGAACGACAACTGCGCGTCGGTGCGGCCAACGACCGTGATGATTTCGACTTCGTTACTGGTGACGCTTTGCGCGCCCTGGAAATCCGTGAAATTGACCGTTGCGGTGTTGCGAATCGAGGTTCCCGGAGGGGTCATCGCCTGGGCGATGAATGGCAACAACAACGCGAAAATAAGGAAAAACCGGGTTCCGCGGAAACGGCGGGGGCGGGTGCCTGCACCCGCCCCAACCGTTGATCGGTCATCCGGTTTGCCGGAACTCGTGCGCCCACGCGCAGCGAGCGTAGCGCCCCAGTTTCCTGGATCGCGCCCTCTGCGTCTGACGCAGTTACGTCCCGGCATCACTCGTCAGCCCTGACGATTCCTACTGGATCGCAACGCGGAACTGAACATCGTTCGTCTGCCCCGCGGAGACCGTAATACCCGCGGTCGGGTCGATGGTCAGAACCGCACCCACGATCGTACAACCGTCGGTCGCATCAGCGTCCGCATCGCAGTTCGTTGTGGTCGGTGTCCCTAACACGTCGTCGATGATCCGCACGTTGCCGGTTGTGTAGTCCGGAACTACGGCCTCAAGCACGACGTCCGAATCGATGTTGTCCAGCACCGAGACACTGGTCGCATCGACGATACCGGTGTTCGTCATACGCACCGTGTACTCGATCACGGCACCCGGAATTGCTTTCGGGTTTGTCGTGCCGTTGAACGGATCGCTGATCACGGCGGAAGTCTTCGTGATCGTCAGAGTCGCCGACTGGACCCGGTAACCGCTGCGGTCTGAGTGCTCACCGTCGCGGGCACCGGTCGTATCGTCCGTACCAGCAGCGTCACCGAATACGACGTCGACCGGTAGTCCGGGTGTATCGGGGCCAGCTGTTTCAGCGGTAAGCGCACCGAGTACCCCAGCCCCACCAGCGTCGTGGGTGATTGCCCGCAACGAAACGTTGATGACGTCGAGGTTGACTGCCGTCAGTGGAACAGTCGCGGCAACGAGTACGGTTTCGGTCGCGTCGGCCGCGAGTTCATCGATGAACGTCGTATCGGTACCCGCGTCGTACACGTTGTTGCTGTTGACATCGACAAACGGCTGCAACGCGATTGCGTCGATCGTGTCGGTGTCAAACACAAGCGTCCCGGCCAACAGATCCGCAGCGACCCGATTGAAGTCCTGCGTCGTGTTGCCGTCGTTCCGGACCGTGAACGTCGCCAGCGCACCGGTCTGACCGGGGCTGACCATGACCGACACCACGTCGGTCGTGGCCA
>JAZFZN010000403.1:0-6137 GCA_036475515.1 Gammaproteobacteria bacterium | reverse complement strand
CAACTGGGCAATGATATTGGAACCAGAGGGCTTATCGTACGTATAGTAGACAGATACCGTCTCATCACCTTCTGTAACCGCCAGAATCCTATATGTTGCTGGCTCAAGAGGATTGTCACTGAGCGATGCAATATATGCTCCTCTCGACTCAAACTCGAACAACGGCCCCTTAAGATGAAAACCCTTGGCCAAAGTTGCCTCGACTCCCTGTACATCTCCTTTACAAAAGTGATCGAGATACTTGACCGCGACGTCTCGGTTGCTCATGCGTTTTCGTGTTGCCTAACTAGTAACTCAATCGAGCTTTGCTACAAAATAATACCGCAAGTTGCGGTTAAGCTTGAGTGTGGTTTAACGATATCAACAGTTTAGGGGATTTGGGCGGGTAAACAATATTAGAAAGAGCCGAAGGTGTGAACTAAACTTGTTCTAATCCAACATAAAGCCGCGACGTGCGGTTGTTCTTGGGAGTTCAAGGAGGAACGCGATGGACAGGAAACCTCCCCGCCTTCTAGACACGGTCCGGGCGACGATGCGGCGTCGCCGTCTCAGCCGGCGCACCGAAAAGACCTACATCTACTGGATCCGCAAGTACATCTTTTTTCACGACAAGCGCCACCCTAACGAACTAGGCGAGGATGACATCGTCGCATTCCTGAACCACCTGGTGGTCGAAGGGAAAGTGGCCGCGGCCACGCAGCACAATGCCTTGTGCGCTTTGCTGTTTCTGTATCGGCACGTGCTTGGACGTGGTATCGAGTGGCTCAAGGACGTGGAACGGGCCAGGCGTCCCAAGCGCTTGCCGGTGGTCATGACCCGCGAGGAAGTGGGTCGCGTTCTCGACGAGCTGGAAGGCCCACATTGGCTAATGGCAGCGCTGCTGTACGGCGCGGGGCTGCGGTTGTCTGAATGCACTTGTTTGCGTGTCAAAGACCTGGACTTCGGCTACTCGCAGATCGTGGTGCGTTCTGGCAAGGGCGACAAGGATCGGGTGACCTTGCTGCCAGCGCCATTGATCGAACCGCTGAAACGCCATTTGAAGATCGTCCAGACCACGCACGAACGTGATCTAAAACAGGGTTTCGGCTGTGGACCGGTGCCGAATGCATTGATGCGCAAGTATCCAAAGTCCGGCTACGGGTTTGAATGGCAGTTCGTGTTTCCGTCGGCAACACGATCGACGAACCATGAGACGGGAGAGATTCAGCGGTTTCATGTGTCGCCTAGTACCTTGCAACGTGCGGTCAAACAAGCGGTGCGTCGCACGAAGATCAGAAAACGCATCAGTTGTCATACCTTCAGGCATTCTTTTGCTACACACCTGCTCGAAGACCGTTATGACATCCGTACGGTGCAGGAACTGCTCGGGCACAGCCATGTAAACACGACGATGATCTACACCCATGTGCTGGGTCGGGGTGGCAAAGCTGTGCGCAGTCCCCTGGACAGCGCGTTCTCACGCAAACGTTAGTGCGTCAGTTCGTCGTCGATACAGCGAACGAACATGTCTACATCGTCGGCGGTAAGCACCATCGGCGGTTTGATCTTGATGACGTTGTGAAACGGACCATCGGTGCTGGTCAACACGCCGCGTTGTCGCAAGCCGTTGATCAGTTGCTCTGCTTCTGTGTCCGCGGGTTCCAGTGTTTCCCGGTCACGTACCAGTTCAATGCCAATAAACAGACCCGTACCGCGTACGTCTCCGATCAGCGACTGCCGGCCCATGAGCTGGCGCACACCGTCCAGCAAACGGGTACCGACTTCCAGCGCGTGTTGTTGCAAGCCTTCGTTCTCGATGACATCGAGCACGGCCATACCGATTGCGCAGGACACAGGGTTACCGCCAAAGGTGCTGAAGAACTCCATCCCAATGTCGGCAAAGGAGTCAGCGATCGCAAGTGTGGTCACGACAGCCGCCATCGGGTGTCCGTTGCCGATCGGTTTGCCCATGACGACGATATCGGGAACGACGTTCTGCTGCTCGAACGCCCAGAAGTGCGTCCCCGCGCGGCCAAAACCGACCTGCACTTCGTCTACGATGCAAACGCCACCGGCGTTGTGCACGTGTGCAAACGCGGTTTCGAGGTAGCCTTCGGGTGGAATGATCTGGCCACCACAGGACAAGAACGACTCGGTAATGAAACCACAGATCGGGCGTTCGGCTCGTTCGATGACGCGTAGCACCTCGTCACCGTATGCGACGCCGGTTTCCCGTCCGTGGCCTTTGTGCGGACCCCTATAACCATCCGGCATCGGCACGACATGTACCCAGGGTTCGGCGCGACCGGTTCCACCGGAACCCATGAACTTGTAGGGACTGATCTCGGTCAACGTGGTTGTGTGTCCGTGGTATGCACCGTCGACGACCAGCAGATCCTTGCGACCGGTGTGTGCACGCGCGAGACGTAATGCCAACTCGTTTGCTTCGCTGCCTGAATTCACGAAAAAACACACCTCGAGTTCAGACGGCAATGTTGCACACAGTCTTTGTGCGTAGTCGGTGAGCCCGTCATATAGGTAGCGCGTGTTCGTGTTTAGTTTGGCCATCTGTTTTTGACCCGCCGCAACGACATGCGGGTGACAGTGTCCGACGTGGCACACGTTGTTGACGAGATCGAGGAACGGACGCCCTTTCCAGTCATAGAGGTACTGGTTAGATCCACGCACGATTTTCAGCGGTTCGTGATAACTCAACGACAAGGCATCGCTGATCCGGCCGGCTCTTGTCTCGACCAGTTCTTTGAATGTGGCGCCGTGTGCTTCGGTGTTGTCGATGTGCTGTTCCAGTGCCCGGCGTGCGTCTTCGGGACTGACCGATGCATAGCGTTCGATGGCCTTCCAGGCGCGTTCCTCGTGGACGTACCAGGCGTCGCGATCCGGATCGACACCACGGCGTTCAGCCGCAACACAAACGGTGTTGGACCAGCGCCCACAGATCAACGGAAAGAGCACTTCGAGCTCGGCGGAAGAAAGTGCACGTACTTCGTGACAACCCGCGACGACTTCGGCGCCGTCTTTCAGGGCCAGTGTTTCGTCCAGCAACACATAGGCCAGGGTCACGGCGAGTTCGCAGACAACGGGGCCATAAAGACAGTCGCCGAAATCGAGAAAGCCCGACACACGACCATCGACGACCATGATGTTCTCGTCGCTCAGGTCCTGATGTATGACCGAGTGCGGCAGGGTTTGCAGTACCGGCAAGGCACAGGCGCAGTACAGGTGATAACAGTCTTCGAGAAGGCGTCGCCGTTCGCGGTCTTCGACCAGCGCGATCTTGCTGCGGTGCTGTTGTACCGCGGTCAGGTCCCACCGATGCGTGCGACGCGCTTGTGGCGGATCGATGGTCGCCAGACAGGAGTCGAGCTGGGCCAGCTTGCGGCCGAGATCCCGAAGTTGCCCGGATCGAACGGCCCCTGATTCGCACCATGGTGTACCACCGACAAACTCGAGCAGGCGTCCACGCAACACAGTTCCGCCATCGGTCCGGTGCACTGCTTCGATGGCGCCCGAAGTTGTGCGTACGAATCGGGGCAATTCGATACCGGTGTTTCCTGCGATTGCCGCTTCGGTTGCCAGGCATTCGAGCATGATGACGTCGCTGGACAAACTGTCGTCGGCCAGTTTGAGTACGTGTGTCGCACCGTCTTCGTCGGTGACGCGGAAGTTGTCGTTCTCGCCGTCGAGCCGCTCGATCGCGCCACTCAAACCGAATTCCGCAGCCAGAAGCGCTGCTACGTGATTGTCAGATCGCAGGTTCATACATCCATTCTATGTGTCGAACGCAAACCGGGCCACTGTGGGAGAATGCGAGTCCATGAGAGCTTTCGCCAGTACCGTGGCGCTGATCGCAGCGCTATCTGCGATGCCAAGTTCGGTTGCCGACGTTCCGACTCAGAGTTATCGCGTCGTTCATAACTATCCTCATGACCCTCAGGCATACACCCAGGGACTGTTGTTTCACAACGCCAAGTTGTACGAAAGCACCGGTCGCAATGGCAGTTCGAGCCTGCGTCGTGTCGATCTGACCACCGGTGAAGTCGAACGGATCGAAGCGATTCCCGACAAGTTCTTTGCCGAAGGCCTGGCTTTACTCGGAGACAAGCTGATGCAGCTGACCTGGCGATCCGGGTCTGCGTTCGTCTTCGACCTCGAATCGTTTCGTCTTATGGGGATGCTGAACTATTCGGGCGAGGGTTGGGGTCTGACGACGGACGGTCAGCACCTGATCATGAGCAATGGCAGCGACGTGTTGCTGGTGCGCGATTCGGAAACCTTCGGCGTCGTCCGTCGTATCCCGGTGACTTTGAACGGCAATCCACTACGCAACCTGAACGAACTCGAGTGGGTTGACGGCGAGGTCTGGGCGAATGTGTGGAGCAGCGACCGGATCGCACGCATCGATTACGACACCGGAGTAGTCACGGCGCTGATTGACCTCAACGGGATCTACGACTACAGCGAAAACCCCGAAGCCGTGCCGAACGGCATCGCCTGGGATGCCACCGGCAACCGAATTTTTGTCACCGGCAAGCTCTGGCCTGAGCTGTACGAGATCGAAATCGTCGAATAGACGCCGGCGCGTGCTGCGATTACCAAACGTCGGCCGGTGTATCGGCGAGGATGAACAGACCGACAACAATCAACAGGAACGGAACGACACGCGGTCCCCAGCGTTCCGCGTGGCGGCGAGTCGTCTCGGCACGCGCGAGCCTTCGTGCAAACAGACCCCAGAGGACACCGGTTAACATTGCGGTCGCACCGATGACCGGGTCGAAGCGCAGCGGCGTATCGGCGAACAACGGAATGAACACACCGAAATTGTCACCACTGAGCGACAAAGTCAGAAACATCATGCTGGAAACACCCCGCACAGCGGGCACTGCTATTTCCTCGGTGGTTTTCTTGCGCGACAGACGCACGACGCCGGCAACACCCATGAACAGAGGAAACACACCGAGCAAGTTGATGTAGCGCCCCGGAAACAGATCGGCGGCACTCGAGATCCCCCAGCTCAGAACGAGCACGATGAAAACAGCGATGTAGTAGCCGAGCAACGCGCCGCGGCCTTCCGGACCGGACAACAATGGCACGAGTACCACCAGACTGTCGGTGTTGGTCGACACGAACGCGACGACCGTGATCGCGACGAGTGGCAGGAGTTCCATTCAACCGGATCGAAAACCGATGGTCTTGTGAGTACCATCGCAGAACGGCTTGTTGTTCGAATGGCCGCAACGACACAACGCGGTTTTGATACCGGACCAGCGTGGCAAACCGCTCGCCGCGATGATCGTCAGGTTGCCGTTCACGACCAGTGGACCGTCTTCGACCGGTGTGACGTTCAGGGGCCCACCGCTCTGCGTGGTGCCCTCGCCGGTCTCACCGACGGCGCCCGAATCATGAAACTCCGCTTTTTCGTGGCTGTTGTCACAGAACGGTTTGTTTTTTGAAAGCCCGCAGCGGCACAGCGCCGCACGGAATCGAACACCCTGCATGTCGTCCGGTGCACCGTCGATGGCCAGTTCGCCGCGTAGATACAACGGACCGTTGTTCAAGACGGTGACCGTGTTCGTAGGTGCGGCCTGTTCGGCGGGTCCATTGTCCTTGCGGTCGTAGGTCAAAGCACCGGTCGGGCAACGTTCACAGACTTCGGCCACTGCGTCGTTCGAGACGAGATCCGGCTGGCACCAGGGCTTGCGTCCACCGACGAACAACTCTCCTTTCGCGCGCCCGCATTCACTAACATGGATACACAAACGCGAGTCCCAGTGCACGTCAACTTGTTCGCCACCGTAGTGAAATGTCTTGCTGGCCATCAGCCGGTCCTCGTCTCAAATGCGGATAGCGGTTCGTTTGGTTTCGTCTTGGAGTCGTACAGGACCAGCCGCTCGCTGGCCTTCCCGGTCGGCGGATCGTGGGCTTTGCCGAGGTAGAAAGCACCGAGTTTCTCGGATTGCATCGTATCCCCCACGACAATGTTAGCTGTGTCGGGCGACAGCTTCTAGAATTAGTCAAAAATGGGGGGAAGCAGGATGGCCAAAGCCTCGTCGAAGACGGCGATCATCGCCGCGCTGATCGGCAACTCGCTGATTGCAATCACGAAGTTCATCGCCGCGTACATCACACGCAGCTCGGCG
>JAZFZN010000402.1:0-2913 GCA_036475515.1 Gammaproteobacteria bacterium | reverse complement strand
CCCAGGACAACCGATTTCCGAATGCAACTCATCTGTCGCGATCGCCAGCTCAGCCTCGACGAACCGCTCGTGATGGGCGTTTTGAATGTGACACCGGATTCGTTCTCTGACGGCGGTCGGTTTGTCGATCCCGACGCCGCAGTCGCGCACGCGCTGGAAATGGTCGAAGCCGGTGCCGCAATCATCGATGTCGGTGGGGAGTCGACGCGTCCCGGTACCGAACCCGTGCCCGTCGATGAAGAGCTGGCACGGGTCATCCCGGTCATCGAGACCCTGGCCGCCCGCATCGACGTGGTCATTTCGATCGATACCGGCAAACCCGAAGTGATGCGGGCCGCGCTGGTTGCCGGGGCGGCTTTCATCAATGACGTGAATGCACTCGCTGCTGACGATGCGGTTTCGGTCGCTGCGGCCAGCGGAGCGGGAATCTGTCTGATGCACATGCAAGGGGAGCCGCGCACGATGCAGATCGAGCCGCACTACGACGACGTGGTCGAAGACGTCTATCGGTTTCTCGCGGGCCGCGTTGACGCATGTGGCTCAGCCGGCGTCGCTCCTGACCGGATCACGATCGATCCAGGATTCGGTTTCGGCAAGACCCTGGAGCATAATCTGCAGTTGCTGGCCGCTCTGGAGCGGTTTCTTGACCTCGGCGTCGCTGTGTTGGTCGGGCTGTCCCGCAAATCGATGCTGGGGACACTACTGGATCGGCCCGTCGACGAACGCCTCGCAGGCAGTGTCGCACTCGCCGCGCTAGCGGCGGAACGTGGAGCACACATCGTGCGTGCGCACGATGTCGCGGCGACAAGGGATGCGGTGCGTTTGGGGCACAGGTTGCGTACCGTGAAACACGAGGAAATCTGATGGGCAGAAAGTATTTTGGCACTGACGGCGTGCGCGGCCGTGTCGGCGACCGGCCCATGACCGTGGATTTCGCGTTGCAGCTCGCCAGTGCCGCGGCACAGGTGCTGATGCCGGAGGGCGGTGCTGTCGTGATCGGTAAGGACACACGTGTTTCGGGGTACATGTTCGAAGCCGCTCTCGAAGCCGGGTTTGTCGCCGCCGGCGCCGATGTCAAATTGCTCGGACCGTTGCCCACGCCCGGGATTGCACACTTCTGTCAGTTGTTCGAGGCAGACCTTGGTGTCGTCATCAGTGCGTCCCACAATCCGTATTACGACAACGGCATCAAGTTCTTCGACGGCAGTGGCGGCAAACTGTCGGACGAACTCGAAATCAAGATCGAAGATCTGATCGATCAACCGGTATTAACACGAGAATCCTCGTCGCTCGGTCGTGCACAGCGGATCGCCAAAGCGGTCGATCGATACAAGGATTTCTGCATCAGTACGTTTCCAGAAGATCGAGACCTGTCTGGTCTCAAGATCGTTGTCGATTGTGCACACGGTGCCGCCTACAAGGCTGGTCCGCGTGTGTTGACGGAACTCGGTGCCGAAGTGATTCCGATCGGATGTTCACCGAACGGGCGCAACATCAATGACGGTGCTGGTTCGACATCTCCGGAACTCCTCGAGCTGACCGTCAAGGGAGTACGTGCTGACGTTGGTATCGCCTTCGACGGTGATGGCGATCGCGTTCTGATGGTCGACCATGAAGGCCGACTCATCGACGGGGATCAGATCCTCTACGCGATTGCCTGTGATCGCGTCGACAAGAATGCCCTGCGCGGCCCGGTGGTCGGAACCGTGATGAGCAACCTCGGGCTGGAGCACGCACTACAGAGTCGAGGCGTCGAGTTCCTCCGTGCCCAGGTGGGTGACCGCCACGTGCTCGCGATGCTGCGTGCCTATGACGGCATCCTCGGTGGCGAAACCTCAGGGCACGTGATCGTTCTCGACAGGACCACGACCGGCGACGGTATTGTCGCAGGGCTGCAGGTGGTTGCGGCGATGGTGCGACAGGGCAAACCGCTTGCCGACTTGGTTGCCGGGATGTCGCGCTACCCGCAACGGTTGATCAACGTGCGTGTGAACGGGCAGGTTTCACTCGATGCGCCCGGAATCCCCGAAGCCGTCCATGCCGCCGAAGAACAGCTGGGCGACCGCGGCCGGGTCGTACTGCGGCCGTCGGGGACCGAGCCCGTGGTCCGGGTCATGGTCGAAGGCGATGACGCGACGATGGTCGAGAACTGTTGCGAATCCCTGGCCCGCGCGGTCAGCGATTCGCTTGGTGCGCCCGCGTGAGTTCATGAGTGGCTGCGGGCAAAGCTGCCAACACGTTGATTTGCCAGGGCCCGGTCTGTAAGCTTGCGCGGTTTTTTTGGCCGGAATACCTGGACGTGTCGTGAGAAAAATACTCGTCGCCGGAAACTGGAAGCTGAACGGCAGCCGTCAGATGACGCGTCATCTGCTCGAAGGCCTGTTGCATGGCGTTTCGGACGGTCTGGCCTGCGATGTGCTGGTCTGTCCGCCGTTCGTATACCTCGGCCAGGCAGCGGATACCCTGAAAGGCAGTACCGTTGCACTCGGTGCCCAAAACGTGGCGGCCGAACAGCAGGGTGCATATACCGGTGAAGTGTCTGCTCCGATGCTTGCTGATATCGGCTGCAGCCACGCGATCGTGGGGCATTCCGAACGCCGGTCCCTGTTTGGGGATACCGACGTTGGTGTCGCGCGCCGGTTTGTTGCGGCCCAGGAAAGCGACCTGACCCCCATCCTGTGCGTGGGCGAGGCGCTCGAGGAGCGCGAAGCCGGCTCGACCAATGCGGTTGTCGAACGCCAGCTCGCCGCCGTTCTCGAGATCGCAGGCGTCAAAGCGCTCGAAAACGCCATCGTCGCCTACGAGCCCGTCTGGGCGATCGGGACCGGGCGCACGGCGACACCGGCGCAGGCGCAGGAGGTACACGGGTTCATTCGCACAATGATCGGGGGACAGGATGATAGAATAGGGGGT
>JAZFZN010000401.1:0-3822 GCA_036475515.1 Gammaproteobacteria bacterium | reverse complement strand
CCGAAACGGCGCCTCCGTGCTGAATCTGGACATGATGTACTCCCCGTGTGATTTTCGTGTCCCGATTCCCAAAACGCCTGAAATCGTGTGCGGTTGACAAAGGTTTAGCCAGCTGGCAAAGACCCATTCTAAATCAGGGATTTGCGCAGCTGTCTGTGGACCGTTCGGTGGCCTGAGCCGAATGTTTTCAGTAACATCAGGCAAGCTAGGAGCATCACGGAAGGTGCACGACGCCTAAAATATGAGCACGCCAGAGCATCTCGACCACGGCGCGCCGGATCAGACCGCGCGCGTTCGGCGGCGACGCAAACTCCGCATCAGCGGTGTCGATGCGTTGGCTACGAAAGTTGCTATCGACTTCCAGCAACTCGACCGTATCAATGCCGACGCGAAGATCGAGTCGAGTCTCGAGGAGTTGCGCGAGGCAACCGGGGCCGGTGCAGCAACAATCGCGCGCTATCAGATCGATGAGGATGCGTTCACACAGGTCATCAACGTTCGCGCGGAGGACAACGACTGTGATCCGTGCGGTTTTGCTGGGCTGAAACTATCCGATTTCTCATGGCTCGAAGATCACCTCGCGCATCTACGTCTGATCGAAATTCTTGATACCGAAGCGCCGAGAGGCAGCCAGCGTCAGGACTTTGAGTGGCTTGCAGCAAACGGCATTCGTGCGGGGCTTTTGATTGGCTTCGACATCGATGAAAAGAGCGGCGGGTTCATTGCGTTGTGGTCGTCGCACCCCCGCGAAGTCTGGGAAGCAGACCTGGCGCTGTTGATGAAGCTTGTTGGCGCCAGTTTGTCCTCTGGTCTGCAGCGTGTGCACGTCGAAGAAACACTCGTGAATGTGCGGGAGCAAGTGGATCTCGCAATGTTTGGCGCCAACGATGGCATGTGGGACTGGGACGTCAAGCAACAGACGGTCTACTTCTCGCCACGTTGGAAGAAGATGCTCGGTTATTCCGACGACGACCTCGACACCAACACGTTGGAATGGCGTGATCTGATCCATCCGGACGATTTGCCGCGTGTTCAGAATGCCTTTCGCAAGCATCTTGATGGTCAAACCGATTTGTTCGAAAGCACGCACCGGTTGAAACACCAGCGTGGTGACTGGCGTTGGGTCCAGAGCCGGGCGAAGGCGCTGATCAACGAGAACGGTACCGTCAAGCGGGTCGTCGGTGTCGAACTCGACGTGACCGAACGCAAACTGTACGAGGAAGCGCTGTTCCGCGAGAAAGAACAAGCACAGATTACGCTGGAGTCGATCGGCGACGGCGTCATCACGACCGATTCCGAAAGTGTCTGCGAATACCTGAATCCGGTCGCGGAAGAACTGACCGGCTGGAAGGTGGAAGATGCGTCGGGTCGCCCGATCAACGAAATCTTTCGCGGTTTCCATGAAGAAACCTGCGAACCGTTGGAAAATCCGCTGGCCGTTGCAATCCGTCGCAACCGGTCGATCAAGTCTGTGCGGCCGACGCTGTTGATCCGGCGCGACGGCAATGAGATCTATATCGAATCCACCGCCGCGCCGATCCGGGATGGCAAAGGCCGGATCACCGGTGGCGTACTCGTGTTCCACGACGTCTCCGAAGCGCGGGAACTGAACCGGCGTCTGTCTTATCACGCCAGCCACGATGTCCTGACGAACCTGATTAACCGTCGGGAATTCGAGAACCGGCTGGAACGCGCATTGAACAGTGCCAAGGCCCGCGAGGCGCCGTATGCGTTGTGCTATCTGGACGTCGATCAGTTCAAGATCATCAACGACACCTGTGGCCACACCGCCGGCGATGCCTTGCTCGGCGACCTCGCCTCGCTGTTGAAATCCAAGATCCGCTGGCGCGACACACTGGCGCGTCTCGGCGGTGATGAATTTGGTGTGTTGCTCGAGAGTTGTTCGCTCGAGGAAGCCATGCAAAGCGCCGAAACTTTGCGCGAGGCGATCCAGAACTTCACATTTGACTGGGACGAACGCACTTTTCGCCTCGCGGTCAGCATCGGCGTGGTACCCATCACGCCCGACAACGAAGACATTGGCAGCATCCTGATGGCCGCTGACAGTGCGTGTCAGGCGGCCAAGGAATCGGGACGCAACCGAATCCACTGTTTCCGCGAAAACGACATCGAGCTGATGCAGCGCCGCAAAGAGATCCAGTGGGCCGCACGCATCAATACAGCGCTCGAGGAATCCCGTTTCGAACTGTTCCGCCAGACCATCTTGCCGTTGCAGCCCCACGTCGAAGGCGGCTCCCATTACGAAATCCTGCTGCGTATGCGCGACGAAAAGGGTGGATTGATCGCGCCGGGGATGTTTATCTCCGCAGCGGAACGTTACGGGATCATGTCCAACATTGACCGTTGGGTGATTGAAAACTCGTTCAGCTGGTTGATTTCAGCGGCTGATGAACGGGCACAACTTGCCCTGTGTTCGATCAACCTGTCCGGTCGAAGTCTTAGCGACGAGAAGTTCCTGCCGTTCGTCATCGCAAAGTTCAGGGAAACGGGTCTGGATGCGACCAAGATCTGTTTCGAGATCACCGAGCACGCGGCGGTGCAGAGCTATTCGCAGGCGAACCGTTTCATCAACGCGCTCAAAGAACTCGGTTGCAAGTTTGCGCTTGACGATTTCGGAACCGGGCTGTCATCGTTCGGCTATCTGAAACACCTGCCCGTCGATTATCTGAAGATCGACGGCAGTTTCGTTAAAGATATGTTGAACGACCCGATCGATCGCGAAATGGTCCGTTCGATCAATGAGATCGGTCATCTGACGGATAAGCTGACGATCGCCGAGTTTGCCGAGAACCAGGAGACGATCGATCTGCTGCGGCGCATGGGCGTCGACTACGCTCAGGGTTACGGCGTCGCCGAACCCGAGCGTGTGATCCGCGAAGTGGCCTGACGACCACTCGCACGGGGCGCGGTCTGAAACCCTACAAGTCTGCTGCGGGATAGATGCCAATAAAACACGCCACGCTTTGCATCGCGAGCGTTCTGCTCTCGGTAGCTGTCACCACCGCTTGCGGGAAAAGCCCTGAGTCGGAAACCGTCGACTCCAGTTCCCGGCTCAAGCTGGAGCTTGACGCCTACATGGAGCCGCTCGAGATGGACGGGTTTTCAGGAGTCGTGCTGGTCGTTTTGCATGGCGAGCCCGTCTATCGCAGAGCATTCGGATTTGCAGGATGCAATCACCGGGTTCCGATGACTCCGGATCATCTGTTGATGATCGGATCGATCACAAAGGAATTGACGCAGATCCTCGCGTTCAAACTTGCCGAAGAAGGGCGGCTGAATCTTGACGATCAGATCGGTCGTTTTTTCCCGTCACTTCCCGAGGAAAAAGCCGTCATAACGGTCCGCGAGATCCTTGATCATCGAGCGGGTTTGCCGGATCTTGTCAACGAACAAGGCGAACCGGTCGGATACACCATCAAATACGACTATGAACCGGTGTCTCGAGAGCAGATGCTCGACCGGTTCGCAAAAGCTCAAATGGTCTTCGACCCGGGTGAACAGGAGCAGTATTCGAACCTGGGTTACGATTTCCTTGCGGCGTTGCTCGAGGAAACGGGTGGCGCGTCGTACATCGAGTTGTTGCGTTCGCGAATTTTCGAGCCAGCCGGTATGGAAACAATTGATTATGTGTTTGCAAACCCCGAAAAATTGCAATTCGCTGACGGCTGTCGTCGCGACGGATCGCGTTGGGGTTCGCCCGCTACCGATGAGATGTGGGGCGACGACGGTCCATCTTGGAACCTGAAAGGGGCGGGTGGTCTGATCGGCCGTGCCGATGACTTGTCTGCATTGTTCGATGGA
>JAZFZN010000400.1:0-3846 GCA_036475515.1 Gammaproteobacteria bacterium | reverse complement strand
GACGATTTCAACCGGCAGTGCGCCCACGAGCTCCCCAGTCAGGCGGGTCAGATTCTCGTGGTAGGGGAGCCAGGGGCGTCCCGCGTGCAGATGGCCCTCGACACCGAGGCGTTTCCAGTCGTCGAGTTCCTGCTGCACATAGGCAGCCGTCGACTTTGGCTGCAGACCCAGGGAATTGCCACACAGATAAACGACCGGTTCATCATCTAGTTTTGGCAGGTGGAAACGGTCACGAAACCCCGCCAGTTCATCAGCGGCGTCCAGTTCGCGTGCTGTAGACAACCGTTGATCGTTCATTGTCCGATCATCCTGAACAACAGCGGGCGGCTTGGCACTGCATCCGATTGAAAAGCAGGAATTTGCAGGTTCAACAGATAGAGCCCGTCCGCGACCGTATCGGCAACATAGATCATTTCCGTGACGGTGGCCTCTTTGCGTGTCGCGTCGCTGATTCGATGACTGCCCGCCGATAATCCCCAGAAAATACGGTGTGCCGTCAGCAGCCCGCCGTCTGCGAGACGGTCTATCGACGGAATGTCGACGAGCAAATGCCTGACGCCTGAGTTGACGAGCCAATGTGCGGCTTCGACACTGAAATACGGCGTGGGATTTGCGACGTCGTAATGTTTCGAAAGCTTCGATGCGTCATTCGGTAGCGTACGCAGAATCAGGGCGGTCTCGGGCGACGCTCCGTCCAGTGCGTCCACGAGCGCTATGCTGGTAATGAGACGGTCACCCGTCACGGGGGAGGGTTCGGTTGATTCCGTTGTAGAGTCCGCCGGCACCGGGTCGATCGTGACCAGACGGGCCGGTACCAACGCGTCAGTCGCACAGTCGAGGACACTCGTTCGATCGTCGGTCACGTGCCCGACACACTCGGTGTGTGTGCCGTTGCAATGCGGGATCATGGTCAGACTTTCGACATTACAACTGGCACCGGTCCGCGTATCACCGGTGAACGCACCGACGGAAACCGGACTCGAAGAAGCCTCTGCCACACCGAAGTAATTCGGTTGTGCACCGTCGAACTGAAGCGCTATCGACAGATCCACCGGGTCTTCGAGTTGCACCGAAAAAGATTCCCCACGATGCGTCATGGTCATTGACGTCACTCGAACTGCTCCCGAGACAACTGCAGCCAATCCAACGCCGTCCCGGACAGCAGTCTCTCCTCTACCTGGCCCGGAAGATCCATACTTTCGATCATCGCGCCGGGTACGTGCTCGCCGAGTGGAAACGGATAGTCGCTACCCATTGCGATGCAATCCTCCCCCATCAGCTTGATCATCAGTTTCAGTACTTCCGGATCGTGAACGAGAGAGTCGACTACGAAACGACCGAGGTATGACCTCGGGTTCATCGGATTGTCGACGGCGACCAGATCGGGACGGACCATGAAACCGTGTTCGATACGCCCGATGGTCGCTGGAAACGCGCCACCACCGTGTGCAAATGCTATACGAAGTGTTGGCAGGCGTTCGAACACGCCACCAAAGATCATCGAACAGATGGACAGGGCCGTTTCAGCCGGCATGCCGACCAGCCATGGCAGCCAGTATTTTTCCATGCGTTCGGCGCCGAGCATGCTCCAGGGATGCACGAACACGGCTGCGCCGAGTTCCGCAGCGGCTTCGAAAAAAGGAAACAGCTGCGGATGATCCAGATTCAGACCGTTCACATGCGAGCCGATTTCAACACCGGGAAAACCCAGGTCTTTCATGCAGCGTTCGAGTTCAGCGATGGCCAGATCAGCGTCCTGCATCGGCACCGTACCAAGTCCGACGAAACGTTTCGGTTGTTCGGCCACGGTCGAGGCGATGTGGTCGTTCAGAAACCGCGACAGATCCAGTGTGTCGGCCGGCTTGGCCCAGTAGCTGAACATGATCGGAACTGTGGAAAGAACCTGTACATCAACACCGTGCTGATCGCATTCACGGACACGGGTGGCGCCATCCCAGCAGTTGGTCTGGATCTGACGGAAAAAAGTTCCGCCGCGCATCATGCGTGCGCAACCGGGTCCATGATGTTCCAGTTGAACGAAACCTCCGTAACCGTAGCGCTCTTTCAGGTCGGGCCAGTTTTCGGGAAGTACGTGCGTGTGGATGTCGATTTTCATTCTTTGCGCGCGTCAGCCTGATTGCTCTTCTTCAGGGGTCTTCATGACGGCGCCACAGTTCATGCAGGTGCGGTGGTCTTCGGATGCATAGAACCGGTCGAACACCGGCTTCAACTGCGTTTCGATGTTCGTGAGATGAAAATACTCTTCATAGAGTTTTTGATGACAGACCTCACAGAACCAAATGAAGCCGTCTTCTTCATCGGGCAGGCGTTTTCGTTCGACCACGAGACCGACCGTGTCCGAAAACCGTTGTGGTGAGTGCGGTATTGTTGCCGGCAGCAGGAACATCTCACCTTCGCGAATGGTGATATCGACAGGCGCGCCGTTCTGCACGGTTTTCAGAAGCATGTCGCCCTCGATTTGATAGAACAGTTCCTCGCCGGGATCATAGTGAAAATCCTTACGCGAGTTTGGTCCGCCTACGACCATTACGATGGTTTCCGCATCTTCAAAAACGAGTTTGTTACAGACCGGCGGTTTCAGAAGTTCGCGATGTTCGTCGATCCATTTCCTAAAGTTGATCGGCTTCAGCGTTCTCATGAAACTGTCCTCTCAGATGGAAAGATCTGCAATACATTTGAGTTCTATCGCGATCGGTGTTGGTAGGCGCGAGATCTCGACGGTTGTGCGGCACGGTTGAGCATCACGGAAGTACTCGGCATAGATCTGGTTGTACACGTCGAAGTCATCGCCGATGTTGGTCAGAAAGACCGTAACGTCCACGAGCTGATTCCAGTTTGCACCCGCATCTTCGAGTACCGCGCGCACGTTTCGAAACACTGAATGACACTGCTCGCCGATGTCGTACGAAACGATGTTTCCGTCTGCGTCGAGTTCGACACCGGGAATCTCCTTGCTGCCGCGCACGCGTGGCCCGATACCGGAGAGAAACAACAGATGTCCGCAGCGGCGGGCGTGCGGATACGAGCCGACCGGCTCCGGTGCCGTTGCGGATTCGATTCTTTCTCCACTCATGCGTATTTCACACAGACGTTCTTTGCTTCAGTGAAGAAACGAAGGGCTTCGAAGCCACCTTCGCGTCCGAGACCGGACTGTTTGACACCGCCCATCGGGGTGCGCAGATCACGCAGCATCCAGGTGTTGATCCAGACCAGTCCCGATTCGATGCGATCGGCGAGACGGTGACACCGCGAGATGTCGCTGCTCCAGAGGCTGGCCGCGAGGCCGTAGACCGTGCCGTTCGCCATGGCAGCGACTTCGTCCTCAGTGTCGAACGGTGTCAGTGTGACGACGGGACCAAAGATCTCCTCCTGGTTCGTCCGGCAAACCGGCGACAGGCCTTCGATGACCGTTGGAGCAACAAACCAACCGTCTTTGCAGCGCGCCTCGTCCGGATAGAAGCGTGTTCCACCGCAAAGAATGGTTCCCCCTTCTTCTTTCGCCAGTTCGATGTAGGAGAGCACTTTCTCCATGTGTGCTTCCGAAACCAGCGCACCTTGTTTTGTTGTTTCATCCAGAGGATCGCCTTGCCGGAGGTCTTTCACACGCGCGACGAATTCGTCCCGAAACCGCTCGTAGGCGGGGCGTTCGATATAGACACGCGATCCACACAGACAGATTTCTCCCTGGTTCGCAAAACCGGCGCGCACCGAGCCTTTCATCATTGCGTCCCAGTCGCAATCGGCGAATATGATGTTCGGGTTCTTGCCACCCAACTCCAGCGACAGTTTCTTGAATTGCGGTCCGGCCGTCGCCGCTATCTGTCG
>JAZFZN010000399.1:0-2279 GCA_036475515.1 Gammaproteobacteria bacterium | reverse complement strand
CCGACAAAAACGATGTTGAGCGGATCACCTGAACCTTTTCCTTTCTTGTCCGTGACGCAGCATGGCAGTGACTCGAGGTAGGCTGCCAGGCCTGCGAGGTCGACGTCCTCGAACTCATCTTCGCTGTATAGATTTTCCCAGTCGACTTCGTAGTGATCCAGACGCAAACCGGGCACGGGGACGAAAAACGTCATCAGATACGCCTTCTGGTCTCCGATAATGTCCACGTTGAACGATTTTGTGCCCTCGTCGACCCGTGTGAACACATACCCGGAACGAACACCGCCCGCTTCGAGGTACATCCCCATCCCGCGCCGGTAGAAATCCCGGCCCATCGCGTCACTTCGTGTTTGTCGTCTCCAGTTTCGATACGCTGCCTGCATCGGTGTGAAATAGAGGGAATCCAGCCCGACCGGTAAAAACCAAAGCGGATAGTCGGCGAGGTTTTCAACCTGCACCCAAACAGGCTGAACGTTGTTCCTGTACAGATTCGCACCGAAGATCACCTTGGTCTCATCGGCGCTCGGTACGGCAGTCGTCACCCTGACTGGACCTTCTGTAATTTCATGCAAACGATCATGTGGAGGTGGCGTTTGCGTCCGTTCCAGGGCGCCCGTTTCTTGTGCCGTCGCCAGCATCGGCAGACATACCATCAGACCGATGGTTACGAATCTTCGTTTTCCGTGCATCGCGTAACTCACCTTGCGCGATAATCAACCAATTGTTCCCAGTCAAACGCCGTCGCGTCGTCCATCGCGACCGGATCCTTTGAAAGCAAAAGCACCGCACGAAGACCGTCAGTGAAGTACGGTTGTCCGCTGAAGTTTTGATGTGGCGACTCGATGGGTGCTCGTTCGGCGCCGGTGACATGCCCCACCTGAGCCAAAGACTGGCCGTACCAGAAATCTTGTACCAGATATATTCTCGCATCGTCCAGGTCCGGATCGATTCGATAGTCGACAAACTCGGTTTCGCGACCGGTGCGTTTCAACCCGTTGCTGACCTGACCTATCAAGACCAACTGTTCACCGAGTTGCAACGGTGTTAGCCACAGTCGCAACTCTTTGAGTTCACTTCCATCCGGACGGGTTTTGTGGAATGTTCCGTCGGGCTGACGCCCGCGATAACGATGTGTACGGGCCACCGCCGTGTCGGGACTACCGGCCGGTGTTTCGTGCCATCCGGCGCGCATCAGGCCACGCCTTATCGAGACGCCCGTGCCGATGAGTACCATGTTGAACGGGTCGCCCGTCCTGGTTCCGGTCTCGTCGGTACTGCAACAAACCTCATCTTGCAGGGCTTGCCTTAATCCGTCCTCATCCAGCACTTGAACCTCTGCCTCGGCATAGAGACCCTCGAAGTCCACTTCCATATAGTCTGCTGTGATCCCGGGAATCGGAACGAAGAACGTGAAATAGTAGCCCTGAAGGTTCGAATAGATGTCGAGGTTGAATCCCTTCGTACCCTGCATCAGGTGCGTATAGACAAAACCGGACCGGGTTTCGCCGGGCTGCACGCGCCGACCCATCCGGTTCTCGTAGAACCAACGTTCCATGTCCGCCTTCCCTTCCTTGCTGTAGTCGCCACGGTTCATGTAGGCGACCTCTATCGGCGAGAAGTAATCAGGATCGACGCTCCACAAAGCGAGCCGCGCCCGGTGATCGCCGGTGTTTTCAACTTCCAGCCAAATCGGTTGTATGCCCTGCTCGTAAAGATCGATGCCGAATAAGTCTCGCGTCTCGCCTTCGTCCGGCACCGCCGCGGTCACACGCAACGGTCCCTCAGTCTGTGTAACGCCACGCTCGAGATATGGGGCCGAACTGACGCTCTGTGGAGTGAAGGGTTGGCTGGCACAACCCGCCACGAACAACACCAGGCCGAGAAGCAGAATTGTGCTGATCGGATATTGCGACCGGTCACCCGAACAGACGATCCGCTGCCCATGCGGCCGTACCAGGTGAGAACAGGAATGGGCTGTCAGCTTCATCGCCGGAAGTATAGTTTGCTCTTTTTGAGACGGCAAAGATGGTCATCAGCGCTGTGGCGCTTATGAACAATGAGCCGCAAAAAAAGAAACCGCCCACCGCGCGTCGGAGGACGGATTCGCAACAGAATGGCAACTTCTGCTAGTAGTTGTAGGCCAGCGAGGCCCGGTAAGCTTCGAGTTCGTGTTCGTGCACAGCACGGTCGTGGCGCAGCCGCTTGATCTCTTCTTTGAGCTCGCCTTTGCGTTCCGCCATGTCTTTGATTTCGAGCAGCAGATTAGCACGCTCTTCGCT
>JAZFZN010000398.1:0-4100 GCA_036475515.1 Gammaproteobacteria bacterium | reverse complement strand
ATGGACATCTACCGCCGCCGGGTGGAAGAGGAAACAACAGCCTTGTTGCGCAAAATGCGCGAGGAAGCCTATGTCGAAATAAGGCTTTCTTCGTCCTGAGTCGCGACGCCGGTGGATTCCGTGCGTGTCGTCGTAACCCCGGGCGAACCTGCCGGCATCGGGCCCGACCTGTGTATTGACATTGCCGCACGAGCATGGCCCGGTGCCATCGTTGCGGTCTGCGACCCGAAACTGATTCGGACACGTGCACGCCAGCTCGGCCACACAGTCGACGTCGTCGAAGTCGAACCCGGCCGGCTCCCTGGACAGCACACCAGCGGTACGCTCGCGGTATTGCCCGTCCCCCTGAAAACGCCTGTCGAACCGGGCAAACCGGACAGCTCGAATGCGAGCTATGTCCTCGAGACCTTGCGCACCGCAGGTCAACTGTGTCTGGACCGGCATTGCGATGCGGTCGTAACCGGACCGGTGAACAAAGGCGTCATCAACGACGGCGGCACGGCGTTCACCGGACACACCGAGTTTTTCGCCGAACTCAGCAACACTGAAACACCGGTCATGATGTTGCTGACCGACCACATGCGTATCGCACTGGCGACGACACACCTGCCCCTGTCAGAAGTCCCGGCGGCCATCACGACGGCAGGTCTGATCAAGACTTTGGCCGTCGTCGACGAAGAACTGCGAAGACGTTTCGGCGTCGCCCGCCCCAACATCGCGGTCTGCGGACTCAATCCACACGCGGGCGAAAACGGCCATCTCGGACGCGAAGAGCTGGACGTCATCGGACCGGCGCTGGAGAGCTTACGCGAACGTGGTTTGCAGCTTTGCGGGCCGCTGCCGGCCGATACCGTATTCACGCCACAACGACTCGAGCACTACGACGCGGTACTGGCGATGTACCACGATCAGGGACTACCGGTGCTGAAATACAGTGGTTTCGGACAGGCGGTGAATCTCACCCTGGGTCTTCCGATACTGCGCTTGTCTGTCGATCACGGTACGGCATTTGATCTTGCCGCGACGGGAAACGCCGACAGTGGCAGCCTCACGGCGGCACTGACGATGGCGTTCGAGCTTGCTGGTCGCTGATGATCCACCGGCCGCGAAAACGTTTTGGGCAGCACTTTCTACACGACCCCGCGGTCATCGAGAAGATCGTCGACGCAATCGACCCCCGACCGGAAGACACCCTGATCGAGATCGGCCCCGGAACCGGGGCACTGACCGGATTTCTGATCGGGCGCGTCGACCGTCTCCGTGCTGTCGAACTCGATCGCGACCTGGCGCAGGCGCTCGACCAACGCTATCCCGAACTGGATGTGATCCAGGGTGATGCATTGCGCTTCGATTTCCAATCGATCGCCGATGCGCCAGGGACACTTCGCGTCGTCGGCAACCTGCCGTACAACATCTCGACACCACTGCTGTTCCACCTGATCGGGCAACGTGAAGCGATCCTCGATATGCATTTCATGCTGCAGAAAGAGGTCGTCGATCGAATGGCCGCTCAACCCGGTTCGCGCACTTACGGACGGCTGACAGTAATGCTGGCGCGCTATTGCGAAGTGGAACCCCTGTTCGAAATCGGGCGTGGTGCGTTCAACCCACCACCAAAAGTCACATCGGCGTTCGCTCGTCTGGTACCACGACGCGTCGCAGAACCACAGGTCGCAGACGAACAACGCTACGAGCAGATTGTCCGCACCGCATTCTCGAAACGCCGCAAGACGCTCCGCAACGCACTCGCCGGAATCGTCGACGAAACGCAGATCGCCGCGGCGGGTCTCGATGCACAAGCGCGGCCGGGAACGATCCCGCCAGCCGGCTACGCCGCACTCGCGAACACAAGCCTGAAGTGACTGCCAGTGCAGGCGACCCTGCGGCTATAATCCATGCAGCCCAGGGGTCGTCAACAATGACCACCGATTATCAGCGCGTCCTGCTCGCGGTCGATCTGACCGATGCCAGTGATCTGGTTGCAAAACGCGCACTGGATGTGGTGCGTCGCCACGGTGCCAAGCTGACGGTCGTTCACATCGTCGAATACATGCCGGTCGAACCGATGGGCGAGGCGCTGATGCCCACCGTCACGGTCGAAGCCGACGTGCTGACAAGCGCCGAGAGACGACTCAACGACTTCATGATACGGCACGGCGTCGCCGATGCTGAACGGCAGGTCGTCATCGGGCATATCAAGAGCGAGGTTGTACATATTGCGCGGGAAAAGAACGCCGATCTGATCGTCATCGGTTCGCACGAACGTCACGGGCTGGGTGTGCTGATCAATTTCACCGAAGACGCGGTCATGCACGCATCACCGTGCGACGTCCTGACCGTGAGACTGCCGGACTAGAACCGTGGCGGTCTACGCGATTGGCGACATACAGGGTTGCTACGATTCCTTCCGTCGACTGCTGGATCGACTCAATTTCGATCCCGAATACGATCGGTTGTGGCTGACCGGCGATCTCGTGAACCGCGGCTCCCGTTCGCTGGACGTTCTGCGCTACGTCGTCCGGCTCGGGACAGCCGTGGTCACTGTGCTCGGTAATCACGATCTGCACCTGCTCGCTTCGGCCGCGGGTGTGCGCGCTTTGCGTCATTCGGACAGCTTTGGCGACGTGCTCGCGTCGCGGGACCGCGATGCCCTGCTCCACTGGTTGCGGCGCCGGAAATTGATGCACCACGACGAGACCCTGAACCGGACACTCGTCCACGCCGGACTCCCGCCGCAATGGAACCTGCAAACCGCATTACGTTGTGCACTAGAAGCCCAGGATGTGCTTGCCAGTGACACCGGCGACGAATTCTTTGCGGTCATGTACGGAGACGAACCGAAGCGTTGGGATCCTGAACTGACCGGCAACGAACGGCTGCGTTTCATCATCAACGCGTTCACGCGAATTCGCTATTGCACCGTCAACGGAGCTTTGGATCTGAACGAAAAGGGTGCACCGGCCACGCAGAACCCGGAACTGATCCCGTGGTATGAGTTTCCGGGTCGGTGGAATGCGGATCTGCGTCTGGTGTTCGGCCACTGGTCCACGTTGCCGACGGTAACCACAGACAACCTGTTATCGCTCGACGGGGGCTGTGTGTGGGGTGGAGAGTTGTGCGCGGTACAGCTGGACGTCGAGCCGCCCGAACGCGTGAATATTTCCTGCCCACAGACTGCGCAACCCGGCGAAGAGTAACCCCGATCTGGTTTTTTGAAGGCCGAGCGGGGAAAATGCCGGTTTCGCCGACACCAGATATCATGACCAAACCATCATTTCCGTGCTCTGTCGAAGGCCGCCACGCATTCGTCTGCGGCGCCAGCCGTGGTATCGGCCGTGCAACGGCCGAGGTCCTCAGCAGACTCGGTGCCGAAGTGACGGTCGTTGCCCGGGACGCAAGCGCACTGGATGACACCGTGGCTGCTTTGTCCACGGAACACGGGCAGAGCCACCGGGCGTTGTCGCTCGACTTCGGCGATACGGAACAACTCTTGTCCACGCTGCGGGACTATCTGGCCGACGCACCCTCACCGGAGATCCTGGTCAACAACTCCGGTGGACCGGCGGCCGGTGCGATTCTCGACGCCGCACCCGAAGCGTTCCTGAACGGTTTCAGACAACACCTGATTGCAAACCAGACGCTCGTACAGGCGTTCCTTCCGGGCATGAAAGAATCGGCATACGGCAGGATCATCAACATCATTTCGACGTCAGTGCGCGAACCGATTCCGGGTCTGGGTGTGTCGAACACGATACGTGGAGCGGTCGCAAGCTGGGCGAAAACGGTGTCACGCGAAGTCGCAGCGTTTGGCGTCACAATAAACAACGTCTTGCCGGGCTTTACACACACCGAACGTTTGCGGACCTTGTTCGAAACGCGCGCAAAGAGCAGTGGCCGTTCATTCGATGAGATCGAAGAATCGACGCTTGCACAGGTTCCGATGGGGCGCTTTGCGGAACCGGAAGAAATCGCATATGCAATCGCGTTTCTGGCATCGCCGGCTGCTGCGTACATCAGCGGTGTCAGCCTGCCGATCGACGGTGCGCGACTGCATGGCATCTGATATGGAAACGATCGCCAACACGATCGATGGCAAGCTG
>JAZFZN010000397.1:0-2177 GCA_036475515.1 Gammaproteobacteria bacterium | reverse complement strand
TTGCAAACCACCGAGAGACAACTCGACTTGCTGGAAACCGAAATCCGCGCATCACGTCCGGAGTTTGGAAATCTGACCGCACCAAACACGCTGAGCACCAAAGAGCTTCAAACGCAGATCGATCCGGATACCGTGTTGCTGCAGTACGCACTCGGTGATCCAGTCAGCTACTTGTTCGTCATCACGTCCGATTCGGTGCATGGTCACCAGATTCCGGGGGGAGAGGAAATCGAAGCCCTAGCACGTCGCGCCCACGACGCTTTGCGTGGTCGCGCTACCAGTCGCGAGGCGATCGCTGATCGTGATTCGCAACTACGCCGATTGTCTGAACAAGTCCTGGACCCAGCCGCCGAACATCTAGAATCCAAGAAACGACTTATCGTTGTCCCGGATGGGGCGCTCAATTACGTACCCTTCGTTGCTTTGTCCGTTGCAGACGACAATGGCGAACCACGACCGTTGCTGTTGACACACGAGATCGTCAGCGCGCCGTCGATTTCTGCGATGGCGGTTCATCGCGAAGTCATGGCGATGCGCAACAGCACCGACCACGGCATTGCGGTTTTTGCTGACCCGGTCTATACCAGCACCGATCCGCGACTTGCCGAACTCGAACACCAGAATGCGACGGCCTCGGGCGGTGACATCGCGCAGGCAGAAAATTTGCGCCCCAACTCACAACTGCAACGGCTGCCGGCGACCGCCCGGGAAGCGGCCATCATCGCATCACTGGTTCCGGACCAGCAGCTGTTTGAGGCGATCGGCTTCGACGCAAACCGGAATGCGGTGCTCGATTCGGACATGGACGGGTATCGCATCATCCATCTCGCGACCCACGGTCTGATCGATGCCCGTTATCCGGCCCTGTCGTCACTGGCGATGTCGTTTTACAACTCCGCGGGAGAACCGGTCGACGGTCTGATCCGGCTACACGACATTTACAACCTGAATCTCAACGCTGACCTGGTCGTGTTGTCGGCCTGCGATACGGCACTCGGCCAGGAAGTACGCGGTGAAGGTCTGATCGGATTAACCCGCGGTTTTCAATACGCGGGTTCGCGCAGTGTCGTCGCATCTCTGTGGCAGGTGCCGGATCGCGCGACCGCGGAACTGATGCGGCATTTCTACGACGCCCTGCTGGGACAGGGGTTGTCGGTCGGTGCTGCGCTGCAACAAGCGCAACAGGCCATTGCTGCCCAGCAACGCTGGCGCGATCCTTACTACTGGGCGGCGTTCGTCGTACAGGGAGAATGGCGTTAATCTGCCCCCAGGTGGGATAGCAGGCGATTTCATGACACTGATTGTGAAAGCCTCCGGCAAGGGACCTGACGGCAACTTTGGCAAACGAAGCAACCGCATATCGCCACGGACGGCACGAAACCCAGGGAGAGTGCGGTTGTGAGCGAAGACGGCGAAGAGGACATCAAGGCAAAAGGTGTGTCGGAACCGAACAGACAACCACTGGAACAGGAAACCGACGCCGATCTGGTCGCCAGCATCGGTTACGGTCACCGCGGCGCCGAGAAGGCGCTGATCCAACGCTACGGCCGCGGGTTGTTGTACTTGTTGCGGCGCAAGACCGGCGATCCCGATCTGGCCGACGATCTCTACCAGGACACCTTCCGAATCGCATTGGAAAAACTGCGCGCCCGCCAGATCGAAAAGCCCGAGAAACTCTCGAGTTTTCTGTATGGCATCGCGAGCAATCTGGTCATCGGGCATTACCGGAAAGAACGGCGACGTTCCACCGATACCGACCTGGAGTCCATCGAGCGTACGGGGGTCCGGGGCAAACAGTTTGCCAATGTTTCACGCGAACAGGTCGCCAAGGTCGTGCGTGGCCTGCTCGACGAACTCAAACAACCGCGGGATCGCGAGATCCTGATGCGTTATTACATCGATGACCAGGACAAAGAAGTGATCTGCGAGGAATTGGGTCTGGACAGCCTGCATTTCAACCGTGTTTTGTTTCGTGCCAAAAACCGCTTCAAAACACTGCTGGAACAGGCCGAACGCCGCGAGCAACTGCGGATCATCCCCGGTGGTCGCGTTAAGTAAACCTCAGGGAAATTAGAGTGAGATGAATGATCCATGTGTGACACTAAAACCACAGTAAGGATCACAACATCGGAGCAAAAGACAGTGGTAATGGATCGGCAATATGTAATCGATCATAA
>JAZFZN010000396.1:0-12401 GCA_036475515.1 Gammaproteobacteria bacterium | reverse complement strand
GCTATCGGATGAATGGCGTTGTGATCTCGGTATTGGCGTTCATCGTCGCGATCGGCGTGCTCGTTGCCGTGCACGAGTTCGGTCACTTCTGGGTTGCGAAGCGGTTCGGCATCAAGGTATTGCGGTTTTCCATCGGATTCGGACGGCCTTTGTTCAGCCGCATCGGTCGTGATGGAACCGAATTTGTGGTCGCAGCGATTCCGCTTGGCGGATACGTCAAAATGCTCGACACCCGCGAAGGCAGCGTGCCGGACGACCAGCGGCATCTGGCCTTCGACACGCAGCCCGTCCCGACGCGAATGGCTGTGCTGATCGCGGGCCCCGCATTCAACTTCCTGTTCGCGGTCTTCGCGTACTGGCTGATCTTTGTGCTCGGCGTGGCGGTGCTTCGTCCGGTGATCGGTGGCGTTACAGACGACTCGCCGGCCGCACAGGCCGGCTTGATGCCGGAGGACGAGATCGTTGCCGTCGCTGACCGACCCGTCGCCAGTTGGGAAGCGGTGGTCCTTGCGATGCTCGACGAGGTGCTCGACGATGGTCTGATTGACTTGCGTCTGAAGGGTCCGGACGGGGACGAGCGCTCGGCACAGGTCGATGTCCGCGGCCAGGAGTTCGAACTGACGGAGCCGGGTCGTTTGTTGAACGGCATCGGGGTCAGTTTTTTCTCATTGCCACCGGTTCTTGGTGAAGTGTTGCCGGACTCGCCGGCAGCCGAAGCCGGGTTGCAGGACGGAGATCTGATTGTTGCCGCCGACGAACAAGACATCAGCAGCTGGACCGAACTCGTTTCCTATATCCGGGCACGTCCTGGACAGGAAATCGTCCTCGAATACGAGCGTGGTGGCGAACCGGCCCGTATTGCAGTGACGCTGGATTCCGTGGAAGAGGGCGGTACGGTCTACGGCCGGATTGGCGCACGGGTGCAGACACCGGAAGGATTGCGCGAACGGTTGTACACCGAACAGAAATATGGCCCGATTGCGGCGATCGGCCACGCGATCGGAAAAACCTGGGACATGTCGGCCCTTACGGTCCGGATCCTTTGGAACATGGTCAGCGGCGATGTATCGATCCGCAACATCAGCGGTCCGATCAGCATTGCACAGTTTGCCGGCGACAGTGCACGCACCGGTTTCACCCCGTTCCTGCGACTGCTCGCAATCATCAGCATCAGTCTGGGAATCCTGAACCTGTTGCCGATACCCCTGCTAGACGGTGGGCAGTTGCTCTATCAGACAATAGAACTTGTCAAGGGCAGCCCGTTGTCGGAACGCTCACAACTCATCGGCCAACAGATCGGCATCGGCTTGTTGATCGTTTTGATGGGTCTGGCTTTCTACTACGACATCGCGCGTCTGTTGAACTAGGGAGAATGATGAAGCGCTTTCTGCTGGGGTTACTCGTAGGCCTCTCGCTCCTTTCCGGGGCGCAGGCGCAGGATGATTTCGTGGTGCGCGACTTGCGTGTCGAAGGATTGTTGCGGATATCAGACGGTACTGTTTTCAACTATTTGCCTGTCAATATTGGAGACACGATCGATGCCCAGCGTGTCGCCGAATCGATTCGCGCCTTGTACGGAACGCGCCTGTTTGAAAGTATCGAATTGCGTCGTGATGGCGATACGCTGGTTATTGTCGTCGAGGAACGCCCGACAATCCGCAATCTGACCATCACCGGAAATCAACAGATCGAAGAAGATGACCTGCGTACCAGCCTGCGCAGTGCGGGGTTGGCTGAAGGGCGTTCCTTCGAGCAATCGCTGGTAGACAGGACCGAACAGGAACTGCGTCGCACCTACTTTGCAAACGGCAAGTACGGTGTCCAGATAACAACCGACGTGGTCGAAGCGCCGAACAACCAGATCGATCTCAGTATCCGCCTCGCCGAAGGCGACGTTTCAAAGATCCGTCAGATCAACATCGTCGGCAACACGGTGTTCGATGATGACGAGCTTCTCGGTAGATTCGAGCTCGATACCGACGTGTTCTGGCCAATGTCCATATTCAGTAAGAAGGACCTCTACTCGGCGCAGAAGTTCGAAGGTGATCTCGAAGCTCTTGAGTCTCATTACCGTGACCGGGGTTACGCGACTTTCAACGTAGCATCGGTACAAGTAGCGATCTCCCCCGATAAGAGTGACGTGTATCTGACGGTCAATGTCGAGGAAGGCGACGTATACACTGTTTCTGACGTAAAACTCGCCGGCGATATGGTCGTTCCTGAAGAAGAGCTGATGTTTTTTGTCTTTCAGAAACCGGGCACGATCTACGCTCAGCGGCTCGTAACGCAGACCGAAGAATGGATCAGCCGTCGCCTCGGTCTTGATGGATACGCTTTTGCAGAAATTACCCCAATCCCGGAGTTCGACGAAGAAGCGAAGACTGTCGCGCTGACATTTTTCATTCAGCCGAACAGTCGCACCTATGTGCGCAGGATCAGTTTCAATGGCGTCGAGAAAACCAACGACGAGGTATTCCGTCGGGAAATGCGCCAGATGGAGGGGGGCTGGGTTTCCAACGCAGCGCTTGAGCGATCCAAACAACGTATCGAGAGACTGCCGTATGTTGAAGCGGTCGATATGCAGACCATTCCGGTATCCGGAGAGACGGACCTCGTTGATGTCGAGTTCGATATCAAACAGCGGCAGTCCGGTACCTTCTCCGCGGGCGTCGGGTTTTCGGATTCGCAGGGACTCTTGTTGAACGGTGGTTTCACGGAATCCAACTTTTTTGGTACCGGTAAACGCGTTGCAACGAATCTCAACATCGGGAGTTTCACGAAATTCGTCAGTTTTTCGATCACCAACCCGTACGCGACAAAACACGGTATCAGCCGGCAGGTGGCGTTGACGTACCGCGCGAACGACCAGCTCGTCGCCGACGCATCACAGTTCAGTATCAACGAGTTGAACGCGTCATTGATATACAGCTTTCCTCTGTCAGAAAACTCCAGCCTGAGCATCGGGGGAACATTGGCCAATACCGAACTGTTGACATCAACGTTCACCCCGGTTGAGTACGAGAACTGGGTGCGTTTTAACGGCAATACTTTCTTCCGCGCCGGCAGTATCATCGACCAGAACGGCAACCAGGTGCCATTGCTGGGGTCAACATTCACAAACTTCGCGGGGATCGTGGGATGGACACGCGATACGCGCAACCGCTCGATCTTCGCAACTCGTGGATCACGTCAGACCCTCTCACTGGAGGCCGCGCTTGGCGACGTTGAGTACTACATCGCCCGATACCGTTATGGCGCATACGTGCCGGTGTTCGGGAATTTCACACTGCGTTTTCGCGGCGACCTTGCCACGTCTGCTGGGGTTGGTGACACGCTTTGGCAGCCCCCGACGAAGAACTTTTTTGCCGGTGGGGCGCAGTCGGTGCGCGGTTATCGCAGGAATCTTCTGAGTCCGCTGGACAGCGTCGGCAATCCCTACGGTGGCAACATGTTGCTTACCAAATCGGTAGAACTTATCCTGCCTACACCGCAAAAACTCGCCGGAGCGGCACAGATGAGAATTTTCTATGATCTCGGTGGCGCTTTCTGGGAAGGTGACCAAAGAATCTTTATACCGGTCGATGCGTTCGGTGTGCCCACCGGCCAGCCGCCGACATTCAATCCGGATTTTTGGAGATTCGATGTGAAGAATCTGTACAGCTCCGTCGGTTTTTCGATGGTGTGGCTGAGCCCGTTGGGGGCCATACAACTCAGCTACGGAATTCCATTCGATGCGGTCGATACGATCGGTGGGATTCCGATCCGCGATCAGGAAGAACAGATACAGTTTTCAGTTAACTCACCATTTTAGGAATGTTTAGAGAAATGAGCGTGACTACAAAAGCCATCGCGGGCTTGCCAGTGCTTGTCGCTTTGCTGGGTGTAACATTCACGGCGAGTGCCCAGGAAACCAAGGTCGGTGTCGTAAGCTGGCAACGTTTGTTGACCGAATCACCAACAGCGAAAACTGCAGAGAAAAGACTCGAAGAAGAGTTCGCCAGCCGCAGGCAGGGCATCATGGACGGCGAAAAGGAGTTCCGTGATCTGACAGAACGTCTCGAGACGGATCAGGCTGTCATGAGTGAAGAACAGAAGCAGCAGGCCGAATCCGATCTGCGCGAGAAGCAGCGTGAACTGTCACGCAGTCAGCGGCAGTTCCTCGAGGACCTGAATCTGCGTCGCAACGAGGAAATGTCGGCGCTCAACGGAGAGCTTCTTCAACACATCCAGAGCTATGCGCGTGGCGCCGGTTTCGATCTGATCATTGGTGACGGCGTATTGTTTGCCAGCGAATCGATCGATATCACCGACCAAATTCTGGCCGGGTTGCAGGAATAAGCGGACAAGACGGTCAGCGTCGGTAGTGGACGCGCCGTCTGACTGGCGGAGCGCAATGAGTTTCAGTCTTGGGGAGTTGGCCGTGAGGTTCGGTTGTGAGCTGCACGGCGATCCGGATGTCGTGGTCGATCACGTTGCGACTCTGACGCATGCCGGTGCCGCTTCCGTCACTTTTCTCGCCAACCCGGGTTACCGCAAACATCTGGGCCACACCAAAGCCGGCGTTGTAATCCTGGAAGCAGAACACGTTGACGATTGCCCGGTGCCGGCGCTCGTTACCACGAACCCTTATGCGGTCTATGCACGGCTTGCGGTTCTGCTGCATCCGTCGCGGAGGCGACCTGTCGGGATCCATGCATCGGCTCAGGTTGCACCATCTGCCCGGATCGCGGCGACGGCGTCCGTCGGACCCTGTGTTGTCGTTGACGAAGATGCCGAGATCGGGGACATGGTCGAGATCGGCCCAGGAAGTGTGGTTGGCCGCAATGTTCATGTCGGTGCCGATACACGTCTGGCGGCCAATGTCACATTGTGTGACGACGTCGTGCTCGGGGAGCGTGTGATCCTGCATCCCGGTGTCGTCATCGGCGCGGACGGTTTCGGGATCGCACGGGAGCCGGACGGCTGGGTGAAAGTCCCGCAACTCGGTGTGGTCAGGATCGGTGATGACGTCGAAATTGGCGCCGGCACCACGGTCGATCGCGGGGCTATTGAGGATACAGTGATCGAGAACGGTGTGAAGCTCGACAATCTCATCCAGGTCGCCCACAACGTCCGCATTGGCGAACATACCGTGATCGCGGCGCTTACGGGGATATCCGGCAGTACCGAGATCGGCAAGCGTTGTATGGTCGGTGGCCAGGTCGGTTTTGTCGGTCATCTGAAGATCGGGGACGATGTGGTGATCACCGGTCGGACCCTCGTCAATCGTTCCGTCTCCGGGCCTGGTGTGTTTTCGAGCGGACTTCCGATGGACGATGCTGATCGCTGGCGCAAGAACGCTGCACGCTTCCGCAAACTCGACGAACTCGTGCGTCAGGTCCGTAGCCACGACAAGCAGCTGTCGGAGTTGCAGGTAGAGGAGGAAAAATGATGAGTGAAGGGTTCTCGATGGACATCCACAAGATTCTATCGTTGTTGCCGCATCGTTATCCGTTCCTTCTTGTTGACCGTGTGCTCGAGTGCGTCCCGGGAGAGTCGATTACCGCAGTAAAGAACGTTACCGTGAATGAACCGTTTTTTGCCGGCCATTTTCCACACCGACCTGTCATGCCCGGTGTTGTGATTCTCGAAGCGCTGGCACAGGCAACAGGATTGCTGGCTTTCGCGACTGTCGGTCAAAAACCGGATGACGACACACTTTTTTATTTTGTAGGTATCGACAAAGCACGGTTCAAAAAGCCGGTTGAACCGGGGGATCAATTGCTGCTCAAGGCAACACTGATCCGGCGGATTCGGACGGTTTGGCGTTTCTCGACTGTTGCGGAAGTCGACGGAAAGCTCGTCGCAAAAGCAGAGTTGATGTGCGCTCCGTCCAGCTTCCAACAGCAATGAGTTCGCTTGACGTTACAGCCCGTATCGATTCCGGTTCAAACATAGCCGACGATGTCACGATCGAGCCCTATGCGATCGTTGGACCCGATGTCGAAATCGGTCCGGGTTGCTGGATCGGCGCACACAGTGTGATCCGTGGGCCGACCACGATCGGTGCGAACAACCGGATCTACCAGTTCTGTTCAATCGGAGACGCCCCGCAGGACAAGGGTTACGATGGCGAGCCGACACGGCTTGAGATCGGAGACGGCAATACGATCCGCGAGTTTTGCTCGATCAATCGCGGCACGATGAAAGATCAGGGTGTCACGCGTATTGGCGACGACAACTGGATCATGGCCTATGTACACATTGCCCACGACTGCATCGTCGGCAATCACACCATCATGGCGAACTGCAGCACCTTGGCAGGACACGTACACGTCGATGATCATTCGGTCCTGGGTGGTTTCACGAAGGTACACCAGTTCTGTCGAATCGGCGCTTACGCATTCTGCGGCATGGACAACGGCATCAAGAACGACGTGCCACCGTATGTCATTGTCTCGGGAAGCCCCGCTGAACCGAAAGGTATCAACCGCGTCGGTTTGAAGCGCCACGGTTTCACCACCGAGCAGATTGACAACATCCGTCGTGCCTACCGGACCTTGTATCGCTCGGGTTTGAAACTCGAAGAAGCGATAGGACAGCTTGAACAGAGCGCCGAAGAGCAACCGGAGGTCGCACGTTTCGTCGACTTCCTGCGCGACACTCGGCGCAGTATCATCCGCTGACCATTTCGATCACTTTCTCTCTCTGGGAGACGCTTGTTGCGCATCGGTATCGCTGCGGGTGAAGCTTCGGGCGATGTTCTCGGATCCGGGCTGATTCATTCTCTGAAGGCGCGAGAGACGTCGATCTGTGTCGAAGGGATCGCGGGGTCGCGTATGCGTGAAGCAGGCTGCGACGTCTGGGTCGACTCGGACAAGCTGGCTGTGATGGGGCTATTCGAAGTTCTCGGCCATTTGCCGGAACTTTTACGGATTCGCAGCGACGTGCGTACTCGTTGGTTGCGCGATCCGCCGGACGTTTTTGTTGGTATCGATGCTCCGGATTTCAACCTTCCGTTGGAAGCTCGTCTGCGCGCCGAGGGCATCCGCACGGTGCAGTATGTCAGTCCACAGGTCTGGGCATGGCGACAGGGGCGTATCCGCAAGATCGCCAAAGCCGTTGATTGTGTCTTGTGCCTTCTGCCCTTCGAGAAGCAGTTCTATGACAAACACGGTGTCCCGGCGGAATTCGTAGGGCATCCGCTTGCGGATCAGGTACCGATGCAGATCGATCAGAGGGCCGCCCGCGAGAAACTGTCGGTCGACGGCGGTCAGTTGCTCGCAGTGTTGCCCGGCAGCCGGCGCGGCGAAGTATTGCAACTCGCAAACGCTTTTGCACAGACCATCGCATGGCTGGCCAAACGCCGACCGAACCTGGGTTTCGTCGTACCTTTGGCAGCGCCCGAACTGGGGCCGTTGTTCGAGCAGGCCCTGGGCCGCCGTGCACCCGGGGTCGGTGTTCAGCTGATCGCCGGTGATGCGCAGACGGTCATGGCAGCGGCCGACGCAGTGCTGCTTGCTTCCGGAACCGCGACACTCGAAGCCTTGTTGCTGAAAAAACCGATGGTCGTCGCTTATCGGTTTTCAAAACTGACCGTTGCGCTTATTGAAACCTTCCGTCTGATGAAGATCGATCACTATTCGTTACCGAATCTGCTCGCCGGTACGCGGCTAGTGCCGGAGTACTATCAACAGGACGTTCGCGCGGAAGTACTCGGACCGGCCGTTCTCGAACAACTCGATGACGACGTTTACCGCACCCAACTGGTTTCAGAGTTCGATGCGATTCACCGCGAGCTGCGGCGTGACGCCGATCGGCTGGCGGCCGATGCCGTGCTGACGGTCGCGCGTGGATGAGGGTTGTGACCGAGAACCGACAGTGTATCTTGCCGTTGAGGCGTGATGGTCTCGACGCCGGTGTGGATGAAGCGGGGCGCGGCCCTCTGGCGGGTCCGGTATTCGCAGCAGCGGTGGTCCTCGACCCGAAACGGCGCATTCGGGGTCTGAAAGACTCGAAACTTTTGACGCCAAAGAGACGCGAGTGTCTTGCGGATCGGATCTGCAGTCGGGCCCTGGCCTGGGCGGTTGCGTGGGCCGACGAAGAAGAGATCGACGCCTTGAACATCCTGCAAGCGACCCTTCTGGCCATGCGACGCGCGGTTCAGGGACTTGCGGTGCGCCCGAATCACATCAATGTCGATGGGCGCCATTGCCCGGCAATTGCTTCACCGTGGCTGGTCTGTACGGTTGATGCGGTTATCGGAGGCGATCGAACGGTGCCGGCGATCAGTGCGGCGTCAATCCTCGCAAAAGTCCATCGCGACCGGCGGATGCGCCGACTCGACGTCGTATATCCCGAGTACGGGTTTGCATGTCACAAGGGCTACGCAACTCGTGCGCATCTGGATGCCTTGAATCTGCATGGTCCGTGCCGAATCCACCGCCGCAGCTTTGCACCGGTCAGACAGCTCGTCGAGGAACGTCCGTGAGTGCGCGCTTCGTTCATTTGCGTGTTCATACCGAGTACTCGCTGCGTGACTCGGTTGTTCGCGTCAAACCACTGATGCATCGGGTGGCTGCCGCCGGCATGCCGGCCGTCGCTTTGACCGACGAATGCAATCTGTTTGCGATGGTCAAGTTCTACCGGCAAGCCCACGCCGCTGGTGTAAAACCGCTCATAGGTGTTGACACCTGGGTCGCAGAGGCGCGCGGACACGAACCGTTTCGTATCACATTGCTGTGTCAGAACGAGAGTGGTTTCAAAAACCTGACAAAGCTGGTGACGCGCAGTCATCTGGACGGCCGCAGCCATGGTCGTGCGGTCATGACACACGCAGCTTTGAAAGACAACAGCGACGGCTTGATCGCACTGTCGGGGGCGTTGAGTGGAGATATCGGACGTGCATTATCTGCGGGTCGTGCGTCCGATGCGCGGAATTGTCTGAATCGTTGGCTCGAACTCTTTGGCGACCGGTTTTATATCGAATTGCAACGGCTTGGACGTGCCAACGAAGAACAATATGTACACCGCGCGGTGGATCTGGCGGCGCGTAGCCAAACACCGGTCGTCGCGACGAACAATGTACGCTTTGTGTGGCCGGATGATTTCGAACCACACGAAGCACGTGTCTGTATCCACGACGGCCATGTATTGTCCGATCCCGGACGGCCAAAACACTACTCGCCACAGCAGTATTTGCGCAGTCCGGCAGAAATGACCGAGTGTTTCTCCGATCTTCCCGAGGCGCTGGAAAACACCGTCGAAGTTGCGCTCCGTTGCAACCTGACACTGGAGCTCGACAAAGCTCGTTTGCCCGAGTATCCATTGCCCGAAGGCGAAAACGCCGAAGCTTACCTGCGTACCCAGTCGGTTCAGGGACTGGCCGATCGGCTAAAGCGCACGACCACGCTCTTCGGCAGAGACGTCTACGAAGCACGGTTGGAACGCGAACTCGAAGTCATCAACCGGATGGGCTTTGCCGGCTACTTCCTGATCGTTGCCGACTTCATCAGGTGGACTAAAGAACAGGATATTCCAGTCGGTCCCGGACGTGGTTCGGGTGCCGGTTCACTCGTCGCTTACGTGCTTGGAATCACGAACCTGAACCCACTGCGGTACGATCTGCTGTTCGAACGGTTTCTGAATCCGGAACGTGTTTCGATGCCGGATTTTGACATCGATTTCTGCATGGAAGGACGCGACCGCGTCATCGAGTATGTCGCTGAACGTTATGGTCGCGATCGCGTATCCCAGATCATCACCTACGGGACCATGGCGGCCCGTGCCGTTGTCCGTGACGTCGGGCGGGTTCTCGGCCATCCCTATGGTTTTGTCGACCGCATCGCAAAGCTGATTCCGTTTGAGATCGGTATGACCCTGGACCGGGCTCTGGACGAAGACGCTGAACTGAAACGGCAGTACAAAGACGAGGAAGAAGTGCGTGCGCTGATCGATCTGGCGCGACCACTCGAAGGGCTTGCACGCAATGCCGGCAGGCATGCCGGCGGTGTGGTGATTGCGCCAGGACCACTGACCGATTTCTGCCCGTTGTATTGCGAGCCGGATTCCACGACAACCGTCACGCAGTTCGACAAAGACGACATCGAGGCAATCGGACTGGTCAAGTTCGACTTTCTTGGACTCAGAACGCTGACGATCATTCACCGCGCCGTCGAGACGATCAACGTGTCCTGTCGTGGCAATGGAGAGTCCAGTCTTGACGTGGACCTGATTCCGATGGACGACTCGGCGACGTTTGCGTTGTTGAAGCGCTGCGCGACAACAGCCGTGTTCCAACTCGAATCACGGGGCATGAAGGAGCTGATCAAAAGGCTCCAGCCCGATGCCTTCGAGGACATCATTGCACTGGTCGCGCTGTTTCGTCCCGGACCTCTGCAGTCCGGAATGGTCGACGACTTCATCAGCCGCAAACACGACCGGACCGCTGTTGTCGACTACCTGCACCCGGACCTCGAGCCGATCCTGAAACCGACTTACGGCGTCATCCTGTATCAGGAACAGGTGATGCAAATCGCGCAGGTGCTTGCCGGCTATACGCTCGGCAGTGCCGACCTGTTGCGACGCGCAATGGGCAAGAAAAAGCCGGAGGAGATGGCCAAACAACGCTTGATATTCATCGAGGGTGCGGTGGCCCGTGGTGTGGAAGAAGGCACGGCGGCGTACATCTTCGATCTGATCGAGAAGTTTGCCGGATACGGTTTTAACAAGTCGCACTCCGCGGCGTACGCGTTGCTTGCGTACCAGACCGCCTATCTGAAGGCGCACTATCCGGCTGCGTTCATGGCGTCTGTGTTGTCGGCGGATATGGACAACACCGACAAGATTGTCGTGCTGATTGACGAATGCGGGGAGATGGGACTCGAGATGCTTCCGCCGGACGTCAACGTATCCCGGTACGCGTTTGAGATGTCCGGAGAGACGGCAATCCGCTACGGTCTCGGTGCGGTGAAAGGCGTCGGCCACGGCGCGGTGGAAAGTCTTGTCGCCGAGAGGGAAACGAACGGCCCGTTCGAAGACCTCGACGATCTGTGCCGACGTCTCGATCTGTCGAAGATCAACCGCCGGGTGCTGGAATCGCTGATCCGTTGCGGTGCGCTCGACGGTTTCGGTGCAAACCGCAATCAGCTGATGGCACACCTGCCGACCGCGGTACAGGCCTCTGAACAACAGCTCAGGGCCAGCGATGCCGGCCAGGAAGACCTGTTCGGTCTCGGCAGCGGCGACCGTGAAAAACCTGTGACAGCAGTGCCGGAGCTACCGGACTGGAGTGACAGTGTGCGGCTTGCCGGTGAGAAGGAGACGCTGGGGCTGTATCTGACCGGCCACCCGGTGAATCAGTACCAACGCGAACTCGATGCGCTCACCAGCGGCCGGATTTCCAGTTACGTCGCGGACGATGCACCGACAAACGGGGATCGGAACAGTTCGCGTCGCGAGGTGATCATCGGCGGACTGGTCGTCAATATGCGACGGCGTGGCAATCGCGTGACCTTGCTGCTGGACGATCGAACGGGACGCATCGAGGTCACATTGTTCGATGAGACGTATCGGAAGTACCGGGACATCATCGCCAACGATTCGATCCTGCTCATCGATGGCCAGTTGTCGTACGACGACTTCATCAACGGCTGGCGCGTGACTGCACGACGTCTGTGGGATATTGATGCCGCGCGTGAGCGCTATGCAGGACGACTCGTAGTCTCCTGGTCTGTCGCTACCGACGCAGGCGAGTTCGTACATCGTTTGCGCGAAACACTGGATCCGTACCGGCAGGGTGATTGCGACGTCGTCGTCACCTATGTCGGTTCCGCGGCGAAAGCATGTTTTTCGCTCGGCGACGAGTGGACCGTGCGCCCGAGCCGCGAATTGTTGTCCCGGCTCAACGCACTGGTCGGCCAGGACGGCGTCCGGGTCGACTACCCCAATCACATCGAGCTGTCCGGCGACTTGTAACGGGGCGCATCTGCCAGTACTGTCGGCCCGAAAATAGCCGGGGACGGCGAAGAACGGTATCAGCCAGGAGGCGGCGCTTTCGAGACAGTCGTGCTATGACCCTGAATTTTCTGGATTTCGAAAAGCCGATCGCAGAACTCGAAGCAAAGATCGATGAACTGCGTTTCGTCGGGAGCGACACCGAGGTCAACATCGGTGACGAAGTCGCTCGGCTAGAAACGAAGTCCCGTGCCCTGACAAAATCGATTTTCGCGGACCTGACGTCGTGGCAGATTACCCAGCTTGCGCGGCACGCACAGCGGCCCTATGTGCTGGACTATGTCGAACGGGTTTTCACCGACTTCTACGAACTGCACGGTGATCGTCATTATGCCGATGATCCCGCGATCGTCGGGGGACTCGGACGCCTCGAAGACCGACCCGTGATGGTGATCGGACATCAGAAA
>JAZFZN010000395.1:0-12545 GCA_036475515.1 Gammaproteobacteria bacterium | reverse complement strand
GTTGTCGTGACCAGGAGTTCCATCGCGTCCGGTGCATAGACTTTCTGGTCGGTCAACTCCGAAAGAAAGTGACTGACCAGCAGCGGGATGTCCTCGCGCCGGTCGGTCAGAGTCGGCATACCGAGTTTGACTTCGCCGAGCCGGTAGAATAGGTCTTCGCGAAAGTGGCCGTCGTCCACGGCATCGGACAACTCGGCCTGAGTCGTCGAGATCAGGCGCACGTCGACGGACACTGCTTCCCCACTCGGACCAGTGACGCGTTTGCGTTCCAGCGCCCGTAGCAGCTTGCCCTGCAAAGACAACGGCAGTTCACCGATCTCATCGAGCATCAATGTTCCGCCGCTTGCTCTTTCCATCGCGCCGACACTGCTGCCAAACAGCTCCGCGTCGATATCTTCCTCGGCGGCACGGCATCCGACGGTTACAAAGCCCTTGGCGTTTCGTGGACTGGCGCGGTGAATTGCACGTGCGAGCAGTTCCTTGCCGGTGCCGCTTTCGCCAAAGATCAGGATTGGATCATCGATGGATGCGGCCATCCCTGCCTGACGCAGGACTTCCTCCATCACCGGACTACGCGTGATGATCTCGGCACTCCAGTCTTCACCGGCGGCAGTCATCCCGGACAATTCGAGTGCCTTGTTGACTTGTTCGAGCAACTCGTCCTTTTCGATCGGTTTGGTCAGGAAGCTGTAGGCGCCACGTTGTGTCGCCTGGACGGCATCGGGAATCGTGCCGTGCGCTGTGATCAGAATGACACGCAGCCCCGGCCAGCGACGTTGCAGTTCACTGAGCAGCGCGATGCCATCCATACCGTCCATACGCAGATCGGTAATCACGAGATCCGGACGAAAGGTCGCCGCACTGGCCAACGCTTCGGTCGCGTTCGTGACACCGGAAACTTCGAAACCCTCGGCGCGTAGCCGGATCGTCAACAGACGCAACAGGCCGGGATCATCGTCGACGAGCAGGATGCGGCGTGCCTTGTCGTTGCCCGGCGTGTTCACGGCAATTCCCGCCCGTTGTCTGCGCGCCCGATCGTTCGTTCGATCGACGTCAGTGCCTCGAGTTTGGCTTCCGCGTCGGCCAGTTCGTCGCGCAGCCGCCGGTTCTCAGACAACACCGTCTGCATCTGTCGGTTGTCGAGTGTCCGTGCCTGTCGCAGTTCGGCCTGCAGCACGCGGAGTTGTTGTTCGAGGTCGAGGCGTTCTGAAAATTCGTCGTAAACGATACGCGCCAGATCGCGTTCGACCGGCAACAACGAAGCGGGTTGCAACATCAGCGAGTGCAGCATGTCCCGTGCCTCCTCGGTATTTGTATTTTGGTGTCCCGGGATCCCGGTCAGCAGCGCCAGTCGCAACTCGTTGACTGCCGTCGGGTGTGCAACGTATTCGCTGGACGCGTTGCGATACATCCTGTTTTTCGTATCCGGGCCGGCCTGTTTGAATTCGCGTACCAGTTCCAGGTATTCGGTCACCGTGCCGGCGCTCGCTGGTACGACAATGGGCTGATCTGCATCGTTGCCGACCCAACCTTTGACGGTCGAACAACCGCCAAGAACAACCAGCGTGGCGATCGCACCGAAGACCGGCACCCGGATTCGTTCAAGCCGCGGCATTCATCTGTTCCTGAGTCAGCGGCAACCGCAAACGGAAATGTGCGCCGCTGAAGTGGCCATCGACCAGTTCGATCGTGCCGCCGTGTGCATGGACACATTCGCGTACCACGGACAAGCCGATTCCGGTCCCTTGTACATGACCGCCTTGGGGTGTCGATCCCTGATAGAACACGTCGAAAATTCGTTGTCGGTCGTTTTTTGCGATCCCGGGCCCCGAGTCCGCCACGTCGATGATGGCCTGGCCATTGAGACTCAGGACACGGATGTAAATCGCGTCGCCCTCGGGTGAGAATTTGATCGCATTCGAAACCAGGTTGTCGAGTGCCAGACGCACCTTGATGCGATCCGCTTCGATCGCGACGTCTTTCAGATCGAGTCGTACTTTGAGACGGTGCCCGATCAATGTGAGTTTGTGTGTGCGCAGGATTGAGCGGACCAGTTCACCCAGTTGAAACCGGGTGATTTCCAGTTTTGCTTCCTTGGCCTGCCACGCGCTGAACGACAGCAGGTTTTCGATCAATTGCTGCAACCGCAGTCCGTTTTCGCGAAGAATGCTCGCCACCTCGCGCTGCGCGTCGCTGATCTGGCCAACGGCGCCATCGAGCAACAGCTCTGTGCCCTCGCGCAGGTTCGACAGCGGTGTTTTCAGTTCGTGCGACACATGCCTGAGGAAGCGATTCTTTTCCAGCGCCAGATCGAGAAGACGCACACGCAACCATTCGAGCCGGTGGCCGAGCTTCTCGAGGTCTTCCGGCCCGTGTACCGCGATCTCCTGGGAAAAACGGCCGTCGCCCAGATCACCGATTGCCGCTTCGACCTGGCGCAGCGGGCTGCTGATCAACGCGGCGAAAATCAGTAGCAACAGCAGCGATACGGGCACAAGTGCCGATACCTGCAACAGCAATGTGCGTTGCGCGACCTGAACCGAGACCCGCAACGCATCCAGCGACTCACCGATCGCATCTTCGCTCAAAGCAACAATCCCGTTCGCCAGATCCGCGAGCGACGGGAATTGTTCGATGGCTTCGCCAATCGCAGCAGAACCCGGGGCGTTGCCCCGCAGGGTGTCGATGATCAACCGGCCTTTCTGTCTCATGCTGCGGATCGGTCCGATCGTCGAGGTGTCCGGTGGTTCCTCCTCGAGTTCAGACAACAGCCTTTCGAAACGTGCGTGTTTTTGCGCGTATAGATCCAGAAGCTCCGCAGCGCCAAGCAGGTGATACTGACGCGCATTGCGTTCCATCGAAGTGACTTCTTCCGCCAATGCCTGAGTGCGACGCGTAACCGCAACACCCCGGACCACCAGTGATTCGCTTTGATCGGACAATCGGTTGATGGTCAGCCCGGAACTGACGACCGCGACGAGCAGCGGTAACGCGACCAGGGCGAAACCGACGATCAGTAAGCCGTATAACGATTTTGGCCAGGGCAGGCGCATCAACCGTGAATTCTACTCCACAGGAACACCGCGAACCGTGACAGACGCACGTTCGGCGGATGGCTGTGGCGCTAGGGATCCACTCCGGAATCTGTGGAAACCTGCGACCGATCGAGCAGTTTGCGCTCCCACGCCAGTGCGTGTTCGACGATGGTCTCGAGCCGGTCTAGACGCGGTTGCCAGCCGAACAGTTCGCGGATCTGCTGACATTCAGCGATCAGAGTCGGGGGATCTCCGGCCCGGCGGGGAGCGACCCGGCACTCGAAGTCGACACCGCTGGCCCGGCGGACCTCATCGAGTACTTCGCGGACGCTGTAACCGTGGCCATAACCACAGTTCAGCGTCACGGTGTTGCCGCCATCGCGAAGGTATTCCAGTGCTTTCAGGTGCGCGGCGGCGAGGTCCTCGACGTGGATGTAATCGCGTACACCGGTTCCGTCGGGTGTCGGATAATCCGTGCCAAATATATCAACACCGTCGCGCTGTCCAAGCGCCGCCTCGCACGCCACCTTGATCAAAAGGGTCGCTTTCTTCGTGGACTGACCAATGCGGTATTGTGGATCCGCACCGGCAACGTTGAAGTAACGAAGGGTGACGTGCCTGATGTCACCGGTCCGGGAAAGGTCGACGAGCATTTGTTCGGCGTGGAGTTTCGACAGACCGTAGGGATTGATCGGGCGAAGCGCGGATCGTTCGCTGGCGATACCGTTTTCCGGGATCCCGTAGACGGCCGCGGTCGACGAAAAGACGAATTGCCCCACACCGTGTTGTTTGCAGGCCTGTAGCAGGGTCAATGTGTTGGCCGCGTTGTTGCGGTAGTACTTTAGCGGGTTTTCGACTGATTCCGGAACAATCGTGCTGGCGGCAAAATGCATCACCGCCTCGATGTCGTGCTGTTCGAACAACTGATCGAGCAAACCCGCGTCACCAATGTCTCCGACGACGAGATCGCCGTACAGGACACTGTCCGCGATACCGGTAGAGAGGTCGTCGACGATCAAAATGCGTTCGCCCGCTTCACCGAGCATGCGTACGACATGGCTGCCGATATAGCCAGCGCCACCGGTCACAAGGATTGTCATCGGAGCGATATCAACGGGGTCGGGTCATCACAGCCCGTGTCGAGTTGGGTGCGGGGCGCACAACCGGAGCCGGCCCGGTAGCGACACGTGGCGCCGGCGTCGAAACACGGGGACTCACCCTCAGTGTCGGCGCAGACCGAGGCGTCGACGGCGACGACAGCGAACTGACCGACGAGGGGATCCGCGGTTCCGGTTCAGCGCGGTGCAACGTCCTTTCGTCGACAACCCTTCCCGCAGTGTACGAACGGTCGGACGGTCCAGCCATGACGAATGTCGGTACCGGTTTTGGCAACGGTGTGACGTCTGTCGGTGTTGTGACCGGGGGCGGCGCCAACGCGGCGGGACCGTAGGCCACCGGAGATCCCGCGTAGCCGCCAAGGCAGTACGTATAAGGATCCAGATAAGCCGCGTAATAGGGATCGAAATAGGGGGTGCCATAGACCGATCCGGCCGTTCCGCCACCACCGCCTGCGCCGTAGCCGCCGAAAACGACGGGTTCGTCGCCGTACGGGATGTAGATCGAGCAGCCACCGAGCAGCCACACGGCGACAAGGCTGATCCGGTGCGATTTTTTCAACACGGTCATCGACTCCGATTTTTGCACATTTTCGGTGCTTCTTCCTGAACGGCAACTGAACATAATTCCGGGTCGAAAGCTCCGAATTCAGCAAACTGCGACTGAGCGCACACAGGGGATTTCAGCGAGCCGATATCCTGCCCGCGAGTCCGGTGGATCAAACCTCTATGAATCCTCTTCTTGCTCGACAGATCAAGGAAGCGGCGGGGCGTGCGCCCGACGGCAAGACCCGTTTGACCGATTTGCTCGACATCATCAGCCGGCAGTACGACAGCTACCAGAAGACACGTCCACTGGAATCCCAGACTGGCCTGACCGAAACCCGGATTCAACGCGTCGTCGAAGCCGCCCCCGATGCCGTCGTGTTGCTCGACGATCAGGGACGGGTCGTGAACTGGAACCGGCAGGCCGCGGACATCTTCGGCCTCGGCAGCGAAGAGGCGTCCGGCCGCGATTTCGTCGAAACCTTCATCGCCCCGGCCCACCGGCAAGCGATCAAACTCGGACTCGAACGCCATATCGCCATCGGTAAAGGGCAGATCGTTGATCAGCATCGCATCTCAGGTTTGCAGAGCGATGGTTCGGAATTTCCACTGGAACTCGCGATTGCACCGCTGAATCTTGGCGACCGGAACCTGTATTGCGCTTTCTTCCGCGACGTCACGGAACACATGCAGTCCGAAGTGGAGCTGGCTGAGAGTGAGGACCGTTATCGGGTGCTGTTCGAAAACGCACCGGAAGCCATGATCGTTTATGACGTCGACGAAGGAAGGTTCATCGATGTCAACGAAAACGCCGCGAAACTGTTCCGCCTGACACGCGAAGAGTTTCTGGCAAAGACCCCGGTAGAACTCAGTCCGAAGCACCAGCCGGACGGACGGCTTTCATCGGCGTCGGCATTGGAACGGATCGGGGAAGCACTGGCCGGCGGGTTACCGGTGTTCGAATGGGTGCACCTGGACGCAGCTGGCGAAGAACTCCCATGTGAAGTTCGTTTCGTGCGCATGCCGCCGGAGACCCGCAACATCATCCGTGGTTCTGTGACTGACCTGCGCACGCTGAAAAAGGAACAGGCCGAGCGCAGGGAAACACGCGAGCGGTTGCGAAGCCTGTTCGACAACGTTCTCGACGGCGTATATCGGAGCACACCCGAGGGCCAGATCCTGCAGGCGAATCGTGCATTCTGCGAGATGCTGGGCTACGGGTCTGAAATAGAGCTGAAGGGTGTAGACATAGCACGAGACCTTTATGCCGACCCCGGCGAGCGTGAAGAGATTCGGCGCCTGCTCGAATGCGACGGCGAGGTTCGTCATCGCGAGCTCAGACTGAAGCACAGAAACGGATCCGTCATCGTCGCACTGATGAGTTGCCGCGCGATTCGCAACGACGATGGTGCGGTGGTGAGCTACGAAGGCACACTGGCTGACATAACGGCCCGCCAACGCGCAGAAGAAGAACGCAGCCGCGCGGTCGCCGAATTCGAAAGGATCGCCGAGCGCTCCAGCCAGTGTTTCTGGAGTGCGACGCTCGGTGTTGACGGTGCCCCACGCTACACCTACGCAAGCCCGGCTTTCGAACAGATTTTTGGGTACACACCGGACGAGTTGTACGCCGATTGCGACCTCTGGATGGCTGCGGTCTTGCCTGAAGACCGGGACAACCTGCTTCGCGTTCTTGACAGTGTTCGCACGGAACGACGGGCGGCGCCGTGCAGCTATCGAATCACCGACCAGGGCGGCACGATGCGCTGGCTCGAAGGTACGATCAATCCGGTCAGCGACGACGACGGGAGGTTGATCGGTTTCGACGGGGTCCTTGCGGACGTGACCGAACGCATCCGCGCAGCGGACTTGCTCGCGACACAACGGCTCATCCTCGAGATGACTGCGACCGGCGCACCGGTGCAGGAGATCCTCGAGCAGTTGTGTCAGAACGTTGAAACGCTCGTTCCGGAATCGATCGCAATGGTCCTGTCACTCGACAGAGGCCTGCTTTCATTTTCTGCCGGACCTTCCGTTCCGGAAAACATTGCGACCCATGTGCGCGACATCGAAGCCTCTGAAGACAACGGTGCCTGTGCCCGAGCCGCGGCCCTCGGCGAAACCGTGATCATTCCGAGGATTACCGAGGAGACCAATCCGCAGTGTCGCGAATTTGCCGAAGCACTCGGTGCCGAGGCCATGTGGACGGTCCCGATACTTGCGACCGACGGCGAGATGTTCGGTACTTTTTCATTGCATCTCACACACATTGGTGAACCAGACGACGAACAACATCGTATCCTTCGTGCCGCGGCGAACCTGTGTGGGATCGTACTCGAACGTGCGAGGTCGGAGGAGGCGCGGGCCCGCGCACGGGCCGCGTTGCAGGAGAGCGAACGTCGTTTTCGCGCGATCTTCAATCAGACATTCCAGCTGATCGGATTGCTGGAACCGGACGGCCGTGTCCTGGAGGCGAACCAGACCGCGCTTCAGTACGTCGGTTGTTCTCTCCACGACGTCGTCGGGCAGCCGCTGTGGTATACGCCGTGGTTCAGCTTCTCAAAGGATGCACGCAGATGTGCCAGGGAAGCCGTTGCCGAAGCGAAGGCCGGTCGCTTCGTGCGTTTCGAACTCGAGGTTCCGAACGACGATGGTCTTCGTGTCACGCTGGACTTCTCGATCAAGCCGGTCACGGATGAAAGCGGTCGCGTCATCATGCTGTTGCCGGAAGCACGCGACATCAGCGAACGGAAGGAAGCTGAGCGTGCGATCTTCGAAGAAAAAGAACGCGCTCAGGTCACACTCGAGTCGATTGGCGACGCGGTCATCACGACCGACGCCGAAGGGCGCATCGACTACATGAACCCGATCGCCGAACAGATCACAGGCTGGTCGTTGCAGGAAGCACAAAGACGTCCGATCGCGGAGGTATTTCATCTCGTTCATGAAAGTACCGGTTCGGTTGTCGAAAACCCGGTTTTGCGTTGTTTGCGTGAGGGTCGTTTGGTCGGTCTCGGTTCCAACGCAGTATTGCGCAGTCGTTCGGGTGAAGAAGTAGCCATCCAGGATTCTGCGGCACCGATTCGCGATCGTGAAGGCGAACTCGTCGGGGTCGTGATGGTGTTCCACGATGTCAGCGAAGAACGCCAGCTGCATCGACGTCTGTCCCATCAGGCATCGCACGACGCACTCACCGGACTCATCAACCGCCGCGAATTCGAACACCGGTTGGAATCGGCTTTGTCGTCTACCGTCGATGACGACGACATAGGCCATGTTCTGTTGTACATGGATCTCGACCAGTTCAAGGTCGTCAACGACACTTGTGGACATACCGCCGGTGACCAGCTCCTCGAACAGATTGCAGGGATCCTCAAAGAGACCATTCGCTCAACGGACGTACTCGCCCGTCTGGGCGGTGACGAGTTCAGCGTGTTGTTACAGAACTGTCCGCTTGAAGACGCGATCGAAGTCGCCGAGAGTCTGAGAAGGGCAGTACACGACTACCGGTTTATCTGGAAGGACCGCATCTTTGATGTAACGATGAGTATCGGTCTTGTGCCGATCTCGAACCTCAATCAGGGCACCGCCGGCGTGCTTAGTGCTGCAGACGTCGCCTGTTATGCAGCCAAGGACATGGGGCGCAACCGTGTTCATGTCTACCGCGAAGGTGATGCGACAAAACGCCACGAGGAAATGCAGTGGGTCTCTCGTGTCACAGAAGCCTGTGAGCAGAACCGACTCGTTCTTTTCCATCAGGCACTGGCGCCGCTGCACACAGAACAAACCGACGTGCAACGCCATTACGAGTTGCTGTTGCGGATGACCGACAAACGTGGGCAACTCGTTCTACCGCGTGCGTTCCTGCCTGCCGCCGAACGCTACAACCTGATGACGACGATTGATCGTTGGGTCGTTGAGCATACCCTGCGCAACCTGGTTGATCGTGGAGAGGCGGGCAAACATCGTTACACACTGGCGGTGAATCTCTCTGGCAGCTCGATCGGCGACGAGCAATTCCTGATTCAGACCAAACAATTGCTCGAAGAATACCGTCCGGCGCCCGGGGCGATCTGTTTCGAAATTGCAGAAGCCGCTGCGATTACAAAGCTGGCCCAGGTCGAAGCGTTCATGAACGAACTGAAGAAATACGGATGCCTGTTCTCACTGGATGATTTCGGTAGTGCTCTTTCCTCGCTCGCGTATCTGAAGACATTGCCGATCGACTATTTGAAGATCGACGGACATTTGATTCGAAACATCGTCGAAGACAGCATTGAACGCCGCGTGGTCGATTCGATTCATCAGATCGGACACGCACTGGGCGTTCGAACGGTTGCCGAGGAAGTCGAGAGTCCTGAAGTCGTCGCGGAACTTGTGAAGATCGGTATCGATTTCGCACAGGGCTTCTATTTTGGAAAACCGGCGCGCGTCACGGGTCCGGAAACGTTCCGCTGCGAGCCACCGCATCTGTCGATCGTTCGTGCTTCGTGAACGGACGGCGCTGATTCGATGTATGAATAGGTCAAATGGGGAAGGTATTCCCACTCGTCTTGACGAACTGAGAACCGCGTCACAGCTGTCTTTTCAAGCCCTTTGTATGCTGTGAGGGAAAATCAACCCAAGCACTCCAATCCGATGTATCCACGGTCCAGCAGCGATCACGTACCACGAGGTTCGTCGGGCGACAAGCGGTCGTTCGCGATCGAAACGGGCGGTCTGGAAAACGTCGATACACCGGTGCTCGCGGTCTCGGACACCGGCACGATATTGTGGGCCAACGCTGCAGCCGAAGTGCTTGCCGAATGCGACGCTCTGACAGGTCGCGAACTTGCTGAACTCATTCCTCAACTGAGCGGCGTCGGGATCGGAGATTTTCTCTCGCATGCCGCTCGCGGCCGGCACTGGTTGTGTGGTCAGTATCTCGATCTGTTGCGCCGTGGCGTCGGTGTGACACCGATCGGTATTCGGGTCAATCGAATAGATGTTGAACAACGCGACGTGTACCTGCTGACGTTGTCCGACTGCAGTGAACTCGTGCGTGCGGAGAGTGCGTTGCGGCGGGTTCAGGAACGGACAGAAGTTGCATTCGAATCCGTTCGCGACGGCGTCATCATCACCGATGCCAAGGGTCGTGTGGAAACCCTGAATCCGATGGCGCAGCGGCTGACCGGCTGGACTACACGATCGGCACAGGGTCGCCGCATCGAAACCGTCTACCGAACCCTGAACGAACGCACACGCGAACCACTTGAAAATCCACTCGTCGTTTCCTTGAGCGATGGCAATGAAGTAGTCGCAGCGGCGCCTGCGGTTCTGACCAACCATCGGACCGGTGCCGAGTTTGTCGTATGTGCAACCGCGTCGCCCGTACACGATGCAAACGGACGCGTCACGGCCGGCGTGCTCGTGTTCCATGACACCAGCAGCGAACGCGAGGTGAAACTACAGTTATCGCACCAGGCTCGTCACGATGGATTGACGGGCTTGCTAAACCGCGCTGCGTTCTCGGAAATGGTCGGCCACTTGCTGTCCGGCGACACGACCAGACACACGCTTCTGTATCTGGATCTCGATCAGTTCAAACTGATCAACGAAACCTGTGGTCTGGCTGCCGGCGATCAGTTGCTGAAGGACGTCGCGAGCCTGCTGCGTCAACAGGTGCGCGTTACCGATGCATTGTCGCGTTTGGGTGACGATGAGTTCGCAATTCTGTTGCGGAACTGTGACACACAACGTGGGCTCGAGATTGCAAACGGGTTGCGGGAAGAAATCCGAAAGCAGCCTTTTGTCTGGAAAGAAGACGTATTCGAGATCGGTGTCAGTATCGGTGTGGCCGGATCGGACACCGGTGTGCGCAGCGTCGCGGAGCTTCTGAGTGCGGCTGACATTGCTTGCGATGCGGCAAGGGAAACCGGTCGCAACCAGGTTCACCTGTACAGTGGCGATGCCGAACCCTCGGCCCGTCAACGCGACATGCAATGGGTCTCGCGTCTGACGCGGGCATGCGAAGAAGACCGTCTTGAAATCTACTATCAGCCGATCGTGCCAATCGGTGAAGACAAACAGTCATCATCCCACTTCGAACTGTTGTTGCGCCTCAGAAACGAGGACGACAGCATCGTCCTGCCGAGCGTCTTTATTCCGGCTGCGGAACGTTTCAACCTGATGCCCACGATCGATCGATGGGTGGTCAATCGTGCCCTCGAACATCTCGTTTATCAGGGCGACGGCGAACACTTCTACACATTGTCGATCAATCTGTCCGGGATCTCTCTGAGTGACGAAGGCTTTCTCGACTATGTCGTCCGGAAGTTAGAGGAAATCCGTCCGCCTGAAGGTTCGGTTTGTTTCGAGATCACGGAAACCGCCGCGGTCAACAACCTTTCGCGGGTCGCGCGATTCATGCGGACGTTGAAAGAACTCGGTTGTCTGTTCTCGCTGGACGACTTCGGCAGCGGGTTGTCGTCGTTCGTCTATCTGAAGAGTCTTCCCGTGGATTTCCTCAAGATCGACGGTCATTTCATACGCGGTGTTGCGACCAACGAAATCGACTACAGCTTCGTCAGTGCGATTCATCAAATCAGTCAGGCGATGGGCATCCAAACCATTGCCGAGCACGTCGAAGACGCCGATGCCCTGGATCGGCTCGAAGAGGCGGGCATCAACTACGTACAGGGCTATTTCCTCGCCAGACCGTTGCCGGCCACCAGCCGCTTGATATTCGACACCGCCTGAGCTGCGGCTGTCCCGAACTCCGCCGCCACAGCCTTTCGACCACGAAAGGTCGCCAGACCCGACTGCCGGTTCGAAGCCGAACTGCTACACTGCGGCGGTTGTATTTCGGGCAACACGGAAGTATGACGGACACCGAACACCCACACAGACTGCTCGGACCCACGGATCCGGCCCCGTTCAGACTGTTCAATCCAGACCAGCCCCGACCCTTGCTGTTGGTCTGCGACCATGCGTCGCGGAGCACACCCACAGCGCTCGACGGTCTGGGTCTGACCGAAGACGATTTGTGCAGACACATCGCTTGGGACATCGGTTCGGCTGCCGTGACCGAGCGGCTCGCACAACGCTTCGATGCAACGGCCCTTTTTGCCGGATACTCACGCCTGTTTGTCGACTGCAACCGGGCGCCGGGCAGCAGCACGATTTTTCCTCAGCTCAGCGACGGGACGGTTGTTCCAGGCAACCATGGTCTGAGTTCGCAGGACAAAGCTGCGCGCCTCGAACAGGTATTCAATCCCTACCACGACGCCATCAATAAGGAACTCTCCTGTTTTGCACGGGCAGGGACTGTGCCGGCGTTCCTATCGATCCACAGCTTTACACCGGTGCTCGATGGTGTGGAACGTCCGTGGGAATTCGGTGTCCTGTGGGATAGCGATCCGAGACTGGCGCTCCCGTTGATCCGTGCCCTACGCGGTGCAGGTCATAAGGTCGGCGACAACGAACCCTATTCCGGCCGTTATCCGGACGACTATACGGTCGACTTCCACGCCGAACCTGCCGGTCTGCCGCACGCGGGTATCGAGATTCGTCAGGATCTGTTGGCGGACGAGGCCGGAATCGACATCTGGACCGGACGGCTGGCCGATGCGCTCGAAACCGTACTCGACGACAACTCCATATACTCGGTTCTGAAGGCATCCTAGCCGTGTCAGCTCCGTCACTGACACTCGGTATCGAAGAGGAATATCTGCTCGTCAACGCGGACAGTGGCGATCTGATTACGAATCCTCCGGCGACCCTGCTCGACGAATGCCGAGAACTGTGCGGCGAACAGGTCAGTCCGGAATTTCTACGCTCCCAGATCGAGATCGGAACAAAGGTCTGCAAGAAC
>JAZFZN010000394.1:0-2281 GCA_036475515.1 Gammaproteobacteria bacterium | reverse complement strand
AAGACGGCTCGGGATGACAATCTCAGACGCTTGCTGCCGCCTTCTTTTTGTTCGGTGCGTGGATCGCGCGTCCGCCTGCGGCCAACGCCGCCTCGTGCAGTGCTTCGGACAAAGTCGGGTGCGCGTGGATCGTGCGTTGAATGTCCTCGGTACTCGCTGAGAACTCCATCGCAAGAACGGCTTCGGCGATCAGTTCGCCCGCCATCGGACCGACGATGTGGACACCGAGTACTTCGTCGTCTTCACCGGCAATCAGTTTGCACATGCCGGTCGCCTGTTCGAGTGCCTTGGCACGGCCGTTCGCCGAAAACGGAAAGGTGCCGACTTTGTAGTCGACACCGGCCGATTTGAGTTCTTCTTCGGTTTTGCCGACCCACGCGATCTCCGGCGCCGTATAGATCACCGAGGGAATCGCGTCGTAGTTCACTTCACCGACATCGCCCGCGATCAGGTCGGCGACCGCAACGCCCTCCTCCGACGCTTTGTGTGCAAGCATCGGGCCACGGACACAGTCGCCGATGGCCCAGACGTTGGGTGCGGTTGTCCGGCATTCTTCATCGACGATGACGAACCCATGTTCGTCGAACTCGACACCGGTGCCCTCCGCAAACAGACCGTCTGTGTACGGACGCCGACCGACCGAAACGATCACTTTGTCGACTTCGAGCTCGTGACTGCCCTTCGCGTCGTCGTATTGCAACTTGATGCCGTTCGCGGTCTTTTCTGAACCAGTGACTTTCGCACCCAGTTTGATATCGAGACCCTGCTTCTTGAACTGGCGTTGTGCGTCTTTTGCGATCTGCTGGTCAACCATATAGAGGAAGTTGTCCATTGCTTCGATCATCGTGACTTCGGCGCCAAGACGGCTCCAGACACTGCCAAGTTCGAGTCCGATGACGCCCGCACCGATGACGCCCAGGCGCTTCGGAACGGATTCGAGTTCGAGTGCGTCCCAGGAATCGAGCACGGTCTCACCATCGAACGGCACCGACCTCAGCTCTACCGGTATCGATCCGGAAGCCACGATGATGTGCCGTGCTTCGAGCACCTGTGGCTCTCCACCGTGCGGCGTGAACTCGACCTTGCCAGGCGCCAGCATCTTGCCGGCACCTTCCAGCCCGGTCACACCGTTGGCCTTGAACAACGCGGTGATACCACCGGTGAACTGCTTGACGATTCCGGCCTTGCGCTTCTGCATCTGGGCCAGATCGACTTTCAGTTCACCGATTTCGATCCCGTGTGTTGCGAACTCGTGGTTGGCGCGTTCGACCAACTCCGACGACTCCAGCATCGCTTTCGAAGGGATGCAACCGGCGTTCAGACAGGTACCGCCGAACGCCGGCGTGTCGTCGCGGTTCAACCATTTGTCGATACACGCGGTTTTCAGACCGTTCTGTGCTGCGTGGATCGCGGCGACATAGCCACCCGGCCCCGCACCAATGACGATGACGTCGAAGGAATCGTTCATCGGGATCTCCGTAGTATTCTGTTTCCGAATGTTCGTTCAGACCTGCAACAGCAGGCGCGCCGGATCTTCCAGCGCTTCCTTGATGCTCACGAGGAACAACACGGCTTCACGTCCGTCGATGATGCGGTGGTCATAGGTCAGTGCGATGTACATCATCGGACGTACCTTGACCTCACCATCGACGACCATCGGCCGGTCCTGAATCTTGTGCATGCCAAGGATGGCACTTTGTGGCGGATTGACGATCGGTGTCGACATCAGCGAACCGAAAACGCCACCGTTTGTGATCGTAAAGGTACCACCGGTCAGATCGTCTATCCCGATAGCGCCGTCGCGCGCCTTGACCACGAAATCACCGATCGCTTTCTCGATATCCGCGAAGCTCATTTGATCTGCATCGCGGAGGATCGGCACCATCAGGCCACGATCGGTCGACACGGCGATACCCATGTCGACATAGTCGTGATAGATGACATCGTTTCCTTCCATCGATGCATTGACGACCGGAAACTTCTTCAGTGCTTCGCTGGCTGCTTTGACAAAGAACGACATGAAGCCGAGCTTTACACCGTGTTCTTTCTCAAACCGGTCGCGGTATTTCGCACGCAGGGCTTTGACCTCAAACAAGTCGACCTCGTTGAACGAAGTCAGCAGCGCCGCGCTGCCCTGTGCCTCCATCATGCGTTCTGCAATACGCGCACGCAGACGCGTCATCGGCACCCGTCTTTCATCCCGGGCGCCGAGCGGCCGCGGTGCCGCTTCGACCGGAACAGTCGGTTCCGATGGCGCCTTGGCCAATCCATCCAGATAGAC
>JAZFZN010000393.1:0-4021 GCA_036475515.1 Gammaproteobacteria bacterium | reverse complement strand
AACCCATCGTGATCAATATCGTTTCGCTGCGTTGTGCCTCGTCAAGTATTGTTCCGACCGCTTCGCCGCGGATCAGCACGGTGACGACCTCGACACCTTCAGCGCGCACGAGTTGTGCGTGTGTGTTCAGCTGTTCGCGGGCTTCTTTCAGGTCTTCCGGGACGTTGTCGTCGTCGATCAGTTTGCGTCCCAACTGACGACCAAACATGTCCGGTTCGCGCGGTGCCACATGCAACAGGGTCAGTCTCGCCGGAAGTAACCGGCACAGATGAGCTGCGTGGTTGACCACATCGTCCGTGATCGGTGAGAAATCGATCGCCACCAGGATGTTGCGGGGCTGGTCAGTCGTTTGGCTCATCACGCACCTGGATCATGCCTTCATGAATCCGTACCGGGAAGGTAGCGACGTCTTCGTAGGCTGGTGGCGTCAGTACCTCACCGGTTCGGATGCAGAAATTCGCACCGTGTCTCGGACAGATTATGACGTCATCGACGACGGGACCGCCGGTGAGTTCTTCGCCGTCGTGGGTACAGATGTCTTCGATAGCATAGAATTCCCCGTCGACGTTGAAGACCGCGATCAGACGATCATCGGTTTCCAGGACTTCAAAGTCACCCGGGGACAGACTTCCAACCGGTGCGACTTCAAGCCACTCACTCACCGCTTTTTCTCAATACATCAGACCGGTCTGCAACCGGGCCGCTTCTGACATCATGCTCTGGTTCCACGGTGGGTCGAAGACGAGTTCAACGTCGACTTGGGTCACCGTCGGGATCAGTGATACTTTGCTGCGCACGTCTTCAACGAGAATCTCGCCCATCCCGCAACCAGGTGCGGTCAGCGTCATTTCGATCGCCACCTTGCGGGTGCCGTCGTCAGCCGTTTCGAGTGTGCAGACATAGACCAGTCCGAGATCGACGATGTTGATCGGGATCTCGGGGTCGAAACAGGTCTTCATCTGTTCCCAGATTGCTTTCTCGAAGTCCTCATCACCGGCGTCTTTGGCCAGTTCCGGTCGCAGGAGCGGTTCCTTGCCGAGTGCATCGGCGTCGCTGCCGTCGACGCGATACAGATTGCCGTCGACGTACACGGTAAAGCTGCCACCGAGCGCCTGCGTAATGATGGCTTGGGTTCCGGCCGGTATCGTGATCTTATCGCCGAGCGGAATCAGGATTCCTACGCAATCGCGTTCGAAACTGACTGGTTCGTTCTGGTTTCCGAACATGGCTACTCCGTCGAAACTGCGGCCGGAGTCTCATCCAGCGCTGCGTTCAGCGTGTGCCAGCACAGGCTCGCGCATTTGACCCGGGACGGAAACGCCCGTACACCGGCGACGGCTGCGAGCTTGCCGAGCATCTCGACGTCGGCGGCTGCATCGCCTGTCAGCATGTCGTGCATCGCTTCGAAGAAACGATGCGCCTCTTTTTCGGTGGCACCCTTGATCGCATCGGTCATCAGCGATGCGGATGCAATCGAGATGGCACAACCGGATCCCTCGAAACCGATGTCGCGGATACGTCCGCCGTCGTCGATGTCGAGATACAGATTGAGTTTGTCGCCACACAAAGGGTTGAAACCTTCGGCTTGGTGAGACGCATCGGCTAGCCTGCGGAAATTCCGGGGGCTGCGATTGTGATCGACAATGATGTCCTGATAGAGGTCCTTCAGATCCATCAGGCAAATACCTCCCTGGCTGTGGTCAGTGCATCGACCAGACGATCGATCTCTTCGAGGGTGTTGTAGAAAGCAAGAGAGGCTCGTGCCGTCGCCGGAACACCGAAATAATCCATTATCGGCATTGCACAATGATGGCCGGTGCGGATCGCAATACCCTCATGATCGACGATCGTGCCCAGGTCGTGCGGGTGTATGCCATCCATGACGAATGAGATCACCGAGACTTTTTCCGCAGCAGTACCGATGATGCGCAATCCTGGGATCTCGGAAAGACGTTCCGTCGCGTAGTCGCGCAGCTGACTCTCCCAGGCGCCGATGCGTTCGTAGCCGAGACCATTGAGGTAGTCGATGGCGGCACCCAGACCGACCGCACCGGCGATGTTCGGTGTGCCCGCTTCGAAGCGATGCGGCAGGTCGTTGTATTCGACCCGTTCGAACGAAACCATCTTGATCATTTCGCCGCCGCCCTGGTAAGGCGGCATCGTTTCGAGCAGGTTTTCACGGGCCCAGAGGGCGCCGACACCGGTAGGTCCAAAGGCCTTGTGACTCGAAAAGGCATAGAAATCGCAGTCCAGCGCCTGCACGTCGATTGCCGCATGAGGTGCGCGTTGTGCACCGTCGATCAAAACAGGCACGTCGTGTTTGCGAGCGGTCGCGACGATTCGTTCAACCGGATTGACGGTTCCGAGCGCATTCGAAACGTGGCCGACGGCGACCAGACGCGTGCGTGGACTGAACAGCTGTTCGTAAACCTCGAGCTCGAGTTCGCCCCGTTCATTGATGGGGATGACGCGCAACTCGATGTCGAGTTCGTCCCGCAACAGGATCCACGGCACGATGTTCGAATGGTGCGCCATACGCGACACGATGATTTCGTCGCCGGGTTTCAGAATCGGACGTGCATAGCTCTGTGCGACCAGGTTGATCGCCTCGGTCGTGCCACGTACAAAAATGATTTCGCGTCTCGAAGGGGCGTTCATGAACGATGCGACTTTGTCACGTGCGCCTTCATAAGCTGCCGTCGCATGTTCACTGAGCGTATGAACACCGCGGTGTACGTTCGCGTTGTACTCGCGGTAGTAGTGTTGCAACGTGTCCAGCACCGCTATCGGCTTCTGCGCCGTCGCGGCGTTGTCGAAGTAGACCAGTGGCTTCCCGTGTATCTGTTGGTTCAGTATCGGAAAATCGCGACGTACGTCCGCGACGTCGAACGATGTTGTTTCCAGTGCGGGTGTGCTCATTGAGGCACCTCCAGCTCGCCATGCCCGGGCAGACGACCGAAGACGGTCCGTTCCAGATACCGTCGCACCGGCTCCAGACGCAACCGCGCGAGGACTTCGTCCGCAAACGCCCAGGTCAGGAGCAGTCCGGCAGCCTCTGCATCGAGACCCCGCGAACGCAAATAGAAAAGGGCGTCTTCATCGACACGCCCGACGGTTGCACCGTGGCTGCACTTGACGTCGTCCGCATAGATCTCCAGCTCCGGTTTCGTATCGATCTCGGCGCCCGCTGAAAGCAGCAGATTGTCGCTGGATTGTTGTGCATCGATCTTCTGGGCGTTCGGGTGTACAACTACTTTTCCACTGAACACGCCACGGGACTTGTCATCCAGCACGCCACGATAGGTCTCTTCACTGGATGTATGCGCACTGAGATGATCGATACGCGTGTGGTTGTCCACGTGTTGTGATCCACGGACCAGGAACAAACCATTCAGCAGTGTCCCGGCACCGTGCTCCCGCAGTTGGACGTTCAGGTCGTTACGTACGAGCCCGCCACCGAGGTTGATGTTGTGCGACTCGTAGCGGGAGTCACGGGCCTGATCGACGCGGATGCCATGTATGTGGAACGCGTCAGCCTGCTCATGTTGCAGCTTGTAGTGCTCAAGCACCGCACCTGTGGACAGTTGCACATCGGTCACCGCGTTTGTGAGTGTTTTTCCGCCACCGGTGCCGACGTGGTGTTCAATCAGAGTGATGCGGCTGTTTGCACCCGACCGAACAATCGTTCGCGGTGTGATCAAGACCGTTTGTTCGTCGTCGCCGACAGCGACAAACAGCAGATAAATCGGCGTATCGGCCTGTGTATCTGCTTCGACGGTGACTTCAACACCGTCTGAAACGAACGCCGTGTTGAGCAGTTCAAATAGCCGCGATTCAGCGTCGGTTTCCAGCACGTAGCCGTCACGAAACCGGTCGATCAGTCTGTCGACCCGAACGCCATCGGGGAGTTTCGACAGATCGGATGCACCGGTGTCGAAAAAACCGTTGATGAAAACGAGCCTGGCGGCGTCCAGACCCGGCAATTCGAACACGGTGGGATCCGTTTCAGTCGGACCGGTAG
>JAZFZN010000392.1:0-4416 GCA_036475515.1 Gammaproteobacteria bacterium | reverse complement strand
CCGGCGCGTCATGCGTGCCCTGCGACGACAGACGCAATGAGTGCAAACGTATTACGACTCGGCGTCAACATCGATCATGTCGCGACGATAAGGCAAGCGCGCGGTACGACTTATCCCGATCCTGTCGAAGCGGCTTTCGAAGCAGAGCGGTCCGGTGCAGACGGCATCACATTGCATCTGAGGGAAGATCGCCGCCACATTCAGGATCGTGACGTCGAGGTGTTGCGCAACAACCTGACGCGACCGATGAACCTGGAGCACGCGGTCACCGATGAGATGCTCGAGATCTGTTGTCGTGTTGCGCCGGCACATTGTTGCCTCGTGCCGGAACGTCGCGAAGAACTCACCACGGAAGGCGGGCTGGATGTTGTTGCTCAAATCGAGCGCATCGGCGTTGCCTGTCGGCGCCTCGCGGAGGCAGGTGTCTCTGTTTCCTTGTTCATCGATGCGGATGAGGCGCAGGTCGGTGCAGCCCGTGAGGTCGGGGCGCCGGCGGTGGAGCTGCACACCGGACGTTATGCCGACGCACCCGACGACACATCGCACGCCGAAGAGCTGCGACGCGTCGTATCAGCGGCGCGACACGCAGCCACACTCGGTCTCGAAGTCCATGCGGGTCACGGACTGACCTGTGAAAACGTGCACCCGATCGCGTCGATTCCAGAAGTCGTGGAGTTGAACATCGGCCACGCGATCGTTGCCCGGGCTGTGTTCATTGGGTTTGGCGAGGCGGTGAAGGAAATGAAACGGCTGATGACCGAAGCGCGGCGGGGATGATCTACGGACTCGGAACCGACGTCGTTCAGATCGAACGGGTCGAACAAACCTACACACGTTTTGGCGAGCATTTTGCCGATCGTCTGCTGATGCCCGAAGAACTCGAGGGTTTTCAGCGTGTCAGGCGCAAGGCTCGTTATCTGGCGATGCGTTTTGCGGGCAAGGAAGCGATTGCGAAAGCGATGGGCACGGGCTTTTCGAACGGCATCTGGATTCGCGATGTCGGTGTCGTACAGAATGCACAGGGCAAACCCGAAGTCGTGTTTTCGGAACGCGGCCGCGCTGTGTGTGCCCGGTTGGGCATCGGTGCCGGCCACGTCAGCCTGACCGACGAGGTGGGCCTCGTTTTCGCCTGTGCCGTCCTCGAAAAAGCCGGTGGCTGAATATCAATGGCCGGCGGACGCAGACAGCCACGGCTGCAACCCAAGGATCTGGGCGAAGCTTCGATCACATCGCTGACCCACGACGGTCGCGGTGTCACCGAGATCGACGGCAAAGTAACCTTTGTTTCGGGGGCACTACCGGGCGAAACCGCGCGAATCAGGCGTGTCCACAAGCGGCGCGATTTCGACGAGGCGAACGCGGAAGAGATCCTGGTGGCGTCACCCGACCGTGTCGAGCCCAAATGCCGTTTCTTTGGTTACTGTGGTGGTTGTTCCCTTCAACACTACACACCGGAAAAACAGATCGAGGCCAATCAGCAAACACTTCTCGAGAATTTCAAGCGCATCGGGGACGTTACGCCTGACGAACTTCTTGCACCGTTGCGCGGCCAGGTTTGGAACTATCGGCGAAAGGCACGCCTTGCGGTTCGATGGGTACCCAAAAAAGGACGTGCGCTGGTTGGATTCCGCGAGCGCTTCAAGAACTATGTGGCGGACATCGACCGTTGCGAAATCCTCGCAAAACCGGTCGACAAGCTGATTGCACCATTGTCGGAATTGATTACAAGTCTATCCATACGGGCACGGCTACCACAGATCGAAGTCGCAGTGGCCGACAATGCAACCGCGTTTGTGGCCCGCGTGCTCGACGAACCGACTGAACAAGACCTCCACAAGTTCCGCGCCTTTGCGGATCAGTACGATGTCGTCTGGTATCTGCAACGGCGCGGTGTGGACAGTGTGCGGCCGCTCGATGAAAGCAGTGAAACGCTGCGCTATCGGCTCGACCCGTTCGGAATCGACATTCAGTTTTCGCCGGTCGATTTCATACAGGTCAACCCCGGCATCAACACCGCGATGGTGGAAAAAACCGTTGACATCCTGGAACTGAAACACGATTCGCAAGTGCTCGATCTGTTCTCTGGTCTCGGCAATTTCTCGCTGCCGATCGCGACCCGGGCGGGGCAGGTCACGGGAATCGAAGGTGACCCTGATGTGGTTGCACGCGCCGGCTGGAACGCCCGGTCGAACGGCATCGGCAACGTCGTTTTTTACGTGACGAACCTGTTCAACGCGCTCGAGGATTTCCAGTGGGCGCGGCAACGATACGATCGCGTAGTGCTGGATCCGCCACGCGCCGGTGCGGCGGAACTGATCGAACGTCACGGAGCGTTCGGTGCCAGCCGGGTCGTCTACGTTTCCTGTCATCCGGCCACTCTTGCACGCGACGCGGGAATGCTCGTGAGGTCCCATGGTTATCGTCTGGTCGCGGCCGGTGTGCTCGACATGTTTCCACATACGACGCATGTCGAGTCGATGGCGCTGTTCGAAAAGCCGTCGATCGAGTAGGGTAAACGGCGCTACGGAACTCCGGCGCAGACCGGAGTCGAAATTGGAGTTAAGCGAGGCCGGACCGATGCGATACCCGTACATCCGTATCTGGTTGCGCGACCAGCGCCTGGATTTTCACAGCGGACCCGACGAAGTGATCATTTATGAGGTGTCCACGTCGAAATATGGCCCGGGGGAACGTCTGGCCAGCGAGTGCACACCGCGTGGCCGCCACATCGTGCGTGCAAAAATCGGCGATGAACTGAACGAAGGCGCCGTACTGGTCGGGCGGCGGCCAACCGGTGAGATCTACAGCGAAGAACTCGCGGCGGAACATCCGCATCGTGACTGGATTCTGACCCGAATCCTGTGGTTGTCCGGAACCGAACCCGGTCTCAACCGTTTTGGTGACGTCGATACGATGCGTCGCTGCATTTACATTCATGGCACACCCGACAGCGAACCGACGGGTGTTCCCGCATCTCACGGTTGTGTACGGATGCGCAACCGTGACGTCATCGATCTGTTCAATCGCACGGAAGCCGGGACGCTGGTCGAGATCATCGAAGCTGGGATCGACGAATGACGCTTGGTCCGCTGATGCTCGACCTCGAAGGAGCCGAGTTGTCGCCCGAAGAACGCGAACTGCTGGCCCATCCGTTGGTCGGTGGCGTGATCCTGTTCAAACGAAACGCCGAAACACCGGAGCAGCTCGCGGCACTGACGAAAGCCATCCATGAAGTCCGTACGCCGCCACTGCTGATCGCCGTCGACCAGGAAGGCGGACGTGTCCAGCGATTTTCGGACGGATTCACGCATTTGCCTTCAGCGCGTTCGATCGGACGACAATACGATCTGGACGAAACAGCGGCGAAAGAACTGGCGCGTCGAGCCGGATGGTTGATGGCTGCCGAGCTCCGTGGGATTGACGTGGACATCAGTTTCGTACCGGTCCTGGACCTCGACTGGGGTATGAGCGAAGTCATCGGCGATCGTGCATTTCATCGTGACGCCGAAGTCGTCGCGATCCTCGCGTCTGCCTATGTGGCCGGCATGGGTGATGCCGGTATGGCGGCGACAGGAAAACATTTCCCGGGTCACGGCGCGGTTTTCGCCGATTCACACGATGCACTGCCGGTTGACCGGCGGCGTTACGCCAACCTTTCCGAGGACATGCTTCCATACGAAAGGCTGGGTGAACGTCTCGCAGGTGTCATGGCGGCACACGTGGTCTATACGGATGTCGACGAACAGCCAGCCGGGTACTCGCAGCGCTGGTTGATTGACGAACTTCGCGGACGAGTGGATTTCCGTGGTGTCGTGTTTTCGGACGACCTGAACATGGAGGGCGCCGCTGTCGCCGGGTCGATGCCGGAGCGCGCTGCTCTGGCTCTGGAAGCCGGTTGCGACATGATTCTCGTCTGCAACAACCGCGGTGGCGCCTGCGCGGTACTCGACGAGTTGGGCGAATACGTGTCGCCCGTCAGTCAGGTTCGCCTGGTTCGTTTGCACGGACGTCACGGACCATCATGGGCAGAACTGCTGGACAGCGAACAGTGGAGGACCTGTTCCACAGAAATCAACCGTTTGTGTGATCAACCACCGTTGCAACTGGATGCCTGAGGCGCCTCCGGTTTTGGTAATGGAATCCATGGACGCGACTGTCGACGAGATTCGTGGTGTGCTCGCTACGGCCGATTTGTTGTATTCCAGGAAAGACGTCGAGACGGCTTTGGACCGCATGGCTATCGAGATCAGCGATGCCATCGCGGATCAATGTCCAGTTGTACTGTGTGTGTTGATCGGCGGGCTGACACCGACAGCACGGTTGATCGCGCGTTTCGTTTTCACACACCAGCTCGACTACATTCATGCGAGTCGATATCGGGGTGCGACGTCCGGTGGTGAACTGGCGTGGTATGCC
>JAZFZN010000391.1:0-4920 GCA_036475515.1 Gammaproteobacteria bacterium | reverse complement strand
TCGAGCAGCATGTGTTCGCGCCGCTGGGAATGTTCGAAACCGGCTTCGGCGCACCGGGCACACCGGGGGGGGTGGACCAGCCTTGGGGACACTGGGACCTGGGTGGCACATACGACCCGGTACCGCCAGGTCCTGATGCGGACAACCCACAGGCGATAGGTCCTGCCGGTACTGTGCATACGACACTCAACGACTATGCGCTGTTCATGATGGCGCACATCGACGGGGCACGCGGTGTGCCGGGTATTGTTACTGTGCCGACGTTTGAAATGTTGCACACAGCAGTAGCCGACGGTTACGCACTGGGTTGGGGTGTCGGGACCGAAAGCTGGGCACGGGGTCTCGTGCTCGGTCACGCCGGCAGCAATGTGCGTTGGTGGGCCGCGGTGCGGCTTGCACCAGAACGGAACGCCGGCGTGTTTTTGGTCATCAATGCTGCAGGGCGTGCAGAGATCGCTGCGGATTTGATCGGCGACCTCCTCGTTGAACGCTTTGAAGCCACTCCGTAGCAACATCGCTTCTTCGTAGATCCCTCACTACGTTCGGGATGACATTCCATCGTCATTCTGAGCCGAAGCCCTGAGCGAAGCGAAGGGGCCTAGCGAAGAATCCTACGAGCGAAAACATCAGGAATCCCTAAGGACACGATGCACCGGTATGTGTATTCTGAGATTGGTACCGACAAACGACGGTGATCAATTGCGGATTCTCCTGAAGCGACGGGCAATCGCCCTCGGCGTGTTGTTGCAACTGCTCTATGGTTGCGGTGGCGGCTCGGATTCGCCCGCGAATCCTGTGCCTTCCCCTGTGCCGCCGCCGGCGGTACCGCCACCACCCGTCGGGGGCACGATTCCGGGCCCACGCCCGACGCCCGGTCCACGACCATACGTGTTGTTCGAGTCCGGTCCGGTGCGGCCGGTGGCATTGTCGGCAGATGCAACCCGTCTTTATGTCACCAACATCCCGGACGCGAAGCTTGAGATCTTCGATGTCTCAGACCAGGGGCTGACGCCTTTGTATTCAGTTCCGGTCGGGCTGGAACCGGTTGCAGTCGCAGAAGCCGGCGATGGCACGGTCTGGGTCGTCAATCATCTGTCCGACAATTTGAGTGTTGTCGATGTCAACCTCGATCCACCTCGGGTGGTCCGCACGCTGTGGGTCGGGGATGAGCCACGCGATATTGTTTTTGCCGGGGCGAACCGCAGCCGCGCATTCATCACCACGGCGCACCGGGGCCAACGCAGCCCGGTCGATCCGCAACTGACGTTCCCGGGGATCGGACGCGCCGACGTCTGGGTGTTCGACAACAACAATTTGGGATCCGAGCCTGGTGGCAGTCCGCTGGCGGTGCAAACCTTGTTCGGTGACCGACCACGTCCACTGGCAGCCACCGCGGACGGCTCCCGTGTTTATGCGGGAATCTTTCTTTCCGGAAATCGCACCACCGTCCTAGCGCCGTCAAGCTTGGCGAAAGCGCCACCGTCCACAAGCGCCGACGGTGTGGTGCAACCGAACAGTGGCTTGATCATCCGGTTCAACGGCGCCAACTGGGTCGACGAACGGGGCGTAACCTTCAACAGCAGCGTACCGTTCACTTTACCGGATCTGGACGTCTTCGAGATCGACGCGTTGGCCGATCCGCCGGTGATCTTGCGTGAGTTCAGCGGTGTCGGTACGACGCTGTTCAACATCGCCGTGAATCCGGTCAATGACGCGCTGTATGTCACCAACCTCAACGCACGCAATCACGTGCGTTTTGCGGGTGAAGCAACGCGTGCGAGCACGACGGTACGCGGGCACCTGGCCGACAACCGCATCACCGTGATTCGCGACGGTGTCGTGACACGGCGCCTTTTGAACAAGCATCTGGATTTCTCACGCCGTATCGGGACCGCCGATGAACGTGATCGCAGCTTGTCGACACCGCTCGATGTCGCGGTCAGCGCCGACGGTAAACGTCTGTTCGTTGCCGCTTTTGGTTCGCAAAAAGTTGCGATCTTTGACACGGCCGCACTCGAGGACGACTCGTTCATTCCGGACACCGCGAACCACATCGAAGTCTCCGGTGGCGGACCGGCCGGTATCGCACTCGATGATGTGCGCGGTCGTGCCTATGTCTACACGCGTTTCGACAACGGTGTGTCGATCCTCGATATCGCGAACAAAACCGAGATTGCGCATCTGCTGATGTTCAATCCCGAACCGGCAAGCGTGACTGTGGGCCGGCCGTTTCATTACGACGCGCGTCTGACGTCCAGCCGTGGCAACGATTCCTGCGCGAGCTGTCATTTGTTCGGCAGCACCGATGGACTTGCCTGGGACCTTGGTGATCCGGACGGCGTCGTCAAAGCAATCCCGAATACGTTCATTCCGATCTCGCCAGCAGCTACCCCGTTCAACTTCCATCCGATGAAAGGGCCAATGACGACACAGTCGATGCGCGGGCTGACCGGCCACGGACCAATGCACTGGCGCGGAGACCGCACCGGTGCGGCACGTGCCGATGACGAGATGTTGGAAGAGGCGGCATTCAAAGAGTTCAACGAGGCGTTCGAAGGACTCATGGCGCGTGAGCAACCGCTGACCGACGCTGAGCTGCAGGCGTTCACGGACTTTGCGATGCAGCTGACTTATCCGCCCAATCCGATTCGCAACCTCGACAATTCACTAACCCCCAATCAGGAAAACGGGTTTTCAATCTACAACCGTGGGGTTGTGCGTGTGCAGACCGGTGCGCTCGAAGTATGTGCGCGGTGCCATAGGTTGGATCCTGCGGCAGGTTTGTTCGGTACAAGAGGGTTGATGGCCGACAATTCCCAACCCGGCGAACGCAACTTCAAGATTCCGCATTTCCGCGATCAGTATCAGAAAGTCGGTATGTTCGGTTTCGGATTTCAGTCGCCACCGGCGAGAGGCCCACAGATCCGAGGTTTTGGCTACAATCACAACGGTGCAACGACCAGCAACTTCATCATCGCCGATTTGGGCATGCCGTCCTTTGAGCTTTTCCAACTGCGTTCTTTCCTGTTTGCTTTCCCGACCGAGAGTGCACCGATCGTCGGCCAGCAGGTGACACGATCAGCAAGTAATGCCGCAGAAGCTGCGAGCGAGATCGATCTTTTGATCGAACGTGCCTTGGTCGACACACCGATTCCTGAATGTGATTTGATCGTCAAAGGCGTGATTGCAGGTGCACAACGCGGGTGGCTGATGGACGATCAGCAGATGTTCATGCCTGACCGGTCTAGCGAATCGCCGGTGTCGCGGACAGACTTGGAAGCGTTAGCCGATGTCGGCGGTGATGCGCTGACTTTCACCTGCACGCCCTGGGGTTCAGGACCGCGCATGGGTATCGACCGTGATGAAGACGGTGTGCTCGATGGGGACGAATAGATCCCTCGCCTCCGGCTCGGAATGACAAAGCCAATGTTGTTTTGAGCTGTTCCCCCGTGTCATTCTGAGCCCGCAGGGCGAAGAATCTTGCCGCGACGACATCACTTCTGATCCGATTGCTGACCCGTATTTGTGTTCCGATGAACACTGGTCATCATCTATCCTCGCTCGGCATGAATCTCGATCTTGATCCACTCAGCGGTGCTCTTGTCTTCGTCGGTGAACTTAACCTCGACGCGGCGGCCACTCTGGCAGTCGGAAAAGTCACCTTCCACATTGGGTTGTTTCATTTTCGTGCGATCCAGCCAGATAAGGGTGTGCGGCGTCACCTGTATGATCTGTACGCCTTCCTCCTGGTCCCGCACTGTGATGGTGTGTTGTGACGTGTCCACCGCGCTGATCGGTCCGATGTAACTGTACTCGCCCGAGATTCCCGGCGACTCACCGATCGGGATGTATTGCTCGGTCATGCGTTGCGCATGGACCGCCGGCTGAAGTCCCAGCAGTGCCACCGCGACGAACCACAGCCACGTTGCGCCGATGCGTTTGTTCATTGCAGTGTTCATGGAATCTTCCTCCGCGGTCTCACGTCGCTGACGCGATCATTTCGTTGCGTGCTTGTTCCTGGGTTTGGATCGCGTCCTTGGCCAGCCGTTCCCGATGGCCGGGTTTTGCCGAGTGGCGTGCTTCTTCGATCAATGCGTGGGCGTTGTTGAGGTACCCGACAGCGGCCGCGTGCAGACCACCGCCCTGCAGCACTTGAATCGCGTCCTCGGTGTCGGCGGCGGCCCGCTCCAGCAGTGTCTGAGCTCGGCTGTCCCCTAGCTTTGAAGCGGTCGCGCGCGCCAAAAGATCGTTGCTCGAGCGAATGTTCTCGAGCGCATTGATCACCCGCAGGAAAGCCGCCACTGCGACGACTTGTGTGGCGTCGAGGTTGATGGCACTACCCGTGGCGCCGATCAGCAGTTGGCCTGCAGGTGAGTTGGTGAACGCATCGCCGTTATAAAACGCGACCGCGGCTTCGATCGTTTCCACGGAATTGTTGTGGAAGAAAGGCCCGGTGTCGGCCGCTTCGACGATCGGTGGTGTATTGAACTCGCCGTTGCCGGGGACGCCGAAACCGTCATCGGGTGGATTCTTTTCTCCGGTCAGATCCGCCGGTTGATCCGGCAGCTCTTCGACACCGGTGTTGAAATTGCGGTTGTCGTTGGGCGCGCCAAAGATGTTCGGATCGGCGTTGGCGCCGGCGTTGAAGTGACAGACGTTGCACTTGCCGAGGCTGTTGTCGAGAAAGATCTCCTGACCGCGCGCGGCAACGACCCCTTTCAACGCCAGCGGCAATTCGAGGTCCTGCTGGCGCCCGAGGGACAGCTGAAAGGCTTCCAGGGCATCGAGTTCTTTGTCGGTCGGCAGACGGAAATCGACCCCAGCGATGCGGTTCAGGGTCTTGGGGAAATGCTGGATCACCGCACCGGTCGCGAACGCACGTAGCGAGCCGTCGCCCGGCGCGCCGTCGCCCGACCAGCC
>JAZFZN010000390.1:0-3883 GCA_036475515.1 Gammaproteobacteria bacterium | reverse complement strand
TTGACGAGGTGCGGGAAGCCTTGGACGAGAAGTCCGAAGAAGCCGGCACGCAGTTTGTTGCCGACTGCTGGAATAATTGCGACCCGCGTCCTTGTGGACGGTGTTGGCACTTTGTTACCGGTCGTCGCTTCAAATGAAATGACCGGAACCAGCCGATCGTTCCAGTCCATCTGCCCGAGCAACCAGCCCGGGGCGCCTGGAATCCGTTTCAGTTCGCCCAGGCTTGTCACTTCCGCAATACAGGTGCGTGGCAACAGTAGCCGCCCTTCGGCGAGCGTAATCAGTACACAGAAGACTTCGCGAACCGCTGCACTCATGCGCGTCGCCTCGCTTTCCTCGCAAGCGGCTCGATGGCTGCGAGCAACTCGCTTTCCTGATAGGGCTTGCCCAGATAATCATCGACACCGAGTTCGATCGCACGCGCACGGTGCTTCAATCCAACACGCGATGTGATTATGACGATCGGAATACCCTTCAGACGATCGTCGCCACGCACGTGTTGTGCGACTTCGTAGCCATCCATGCGTGGCATCTCGATGTCGAGCAGCATGATGTCGGGTACGTTCTCCTGCAGGATCGACACTGCATCAACGCCGTCTTTCGCGGTCATGACACGCATGCCATTGCGTTCGAGCAGGCGTTGGGTGACGCGTCGCACCGTGATCGAATCGTCGACGACCAGCACGAACGTACGCTGGTCTTTTTCTGCCTCGTCGGCCCGCGCCGGTATCAGGCCCTGGGCACCAGCGCGGACCAGCGCACCGAGGTCAAGGATCAACGCGGTGCTGCCGTCTCCGAGAATGGTCGCACCGGAGACACCACGGATCGCCGAGATCTGCGGCCCTACGGATTTGACGACGACTTCGCGTGCACCGACGAGCTGCTCGGCGATCAAGGCTGCAGACTGTTCGCCGGTGCGAACGAGTACGACCGGCACGGTTACCGTTTCTTCGTTCAGACGGGTAGTCGGCAGACGTACAAGCGAACTCAGGAAACCGAGTTCATAGGCATGTCCACCGTATTCAAAAACGGGATGCTCCGTCGACAAGGCCTGTTCGAGCTCTCCGCACGCAACACGTGCAACCCCTTCGATGGTCGGCATGGGCAACGCATAGACCTCACCCCCGACGCCGACGAGCAATGACTGAGCAACAGCCAGCGTGAACGGCACGCGAATCTGGATAGTGGTTCCCTGGTTCCTGACCGATTCGATATCGATCACACCACCGAGTTGTTTGACCTCGTTCGCCACTACGTCCATGCCGACACCGCGTCCGGCGGTCTGGGTCAGTTCTGTGGCCGTGGTCAGTCCTGGCTCGAATACGAGCAACATGGCCGCGTGGTCGTCGAGTTCCTGGTTGGGTTTGATTGCACCGGCCTCGCGTGCTTTTTCCGTAAGCGCTTTGATGTCCAGACCTCGGCCGTCATCCGATACCTCGATGACGAGATCAGAAGCCTCTCGGTGTAGTTTGATGTAGACGTTGCCGACTTCCGGCTTGTCCCGCGAATGGCGCACGTCGGGTGATTCGATACCGTGGATCACAGCGTTGCGCAGCATGTGCTCCAGTGGTTGCAGCATGCGTTCGAGCATCTGCCGGTCCATTTCGCCGTCCGCGCCGGTCAGATGCAGTTCGGCACGCTTGCCGGCATCCGCGGCAGTCTGGCGAACAATGCGTGACAAACGTGGCGCGTGTTGCCTGAAAGGCACCATACGCGTACGCATCAGTCCGTCCTGCAGCTCCGTTGTCACACGTCCTTGCTGCAACAGCAGGGTCTCAGATTCGCTGGTCAGTTCTTCGAGTAACTCGCGAATCGAATTCAGGTCGCTGGCCGACTCAGCCAGTGCACGCGAGAACTGCTGGATCGACGAATAGCGATCCATCTCGAGCGGGTCGAAATCGCCGGTCCGGCCACCTTCCTCGAAGTATCGGTGCAGGATCTGTTTCTCCGTCTCGATTTCGAGATTGCGCAGTTGTTCGGTCAGACGAGCGGTCGTCGTCGACAACTCGTTCAGGTTGAACCCGAATGCGCGCATGCTTTGTTCGAGTCGCGCGCGAAAAATACTGATCTCACCGGCGTTGTTCAGCAGACGCTGCAACAACTCAGCGCTGACTCGCGCAATTTCATCGCGTTCATCGACGGCCGGACGGGGCGGTTCCGGAAACGGCCGTAGCGGTACTACCGTTTTGGGTTCTTCAAGCTCGACGCTCGGTTCCGGCGCAGCTGTTTCCGGCTCTTCTGCCTCGACTTCTGATTCCGGTTTGTAAAGCGCCGCCACACGTTTCGACAACAGCTCGATGTCGTCGATCTTGCGACCTTCGGCCATCTGGTCCCGCATCCGCGCCAATTCGTCGAGAGCCGCCTGCAGTGTGTCGAACACTTCGGTGCTGGTTTCGATCTGGCCGCTACCGGTTTGTTTGACCAGGGTTTCGAGTTCGTGACTGAAATCGCCCATGGTCATGATCCCGGCCATGCGTGCACCGCCTTTCAGCGTATGCAAATGACGTTGCAACGCGGTCGCATACTCCGGAATCGACGGTGCAGAACGCCAGTTGGCCAGGGCCTTGTCGGCGGCATCGAGCAGTTCAGAAGCTTCTACTGCAAAAATCGCCGCGATTTCAGCGTCGAATTCGTCGACCTCTTCAACCAGTGCCGATTCAGCCGGTTCGGGTTGCTCCTCTTCGGGCAACACCTCGACCGCTTCGGTGACCACCGTGTCAGCTACGTCTTCGTCGTGTTCCTCGACCATGAACTCCCCGACTTCGAGCCCCTCATCCGGCACCGCAGGTTCGACCACTTCAAGCGACCGGATGCGTGCATTCAGTGCACCGTGGTCGGACTCGTACGGTCCCGGCAGGTTGATCTTGTCGACAATCTCCTGGATTGCGCTGGCCGTGTCGGTCAGGATTCCGAGCGCGGGCTCCGGCAACCGGCCACCGCGATATACGTCGTTGATGAAATCATCGAGCGGCCCGGCCAGATCGGCGATCTGCTTGATCCCCGCCATCTCCGCGCTGCCGTGCAGCGTGTGGCAAGCCCGGTACAACTCTTCGGTGACCGTGTACGGAGGTTGCTTCTGTTCACAGTCGACGACAAAATTGCGCAGCGTCTCGAGATGACCCACCGTTTCGGCCGTGAATATCTCGTACAACGCCGGTTCCATCGACAAGGTAATCGCGGTCGAGCCGTCGTCTTCGAGTTCCTGAAGTTCGATCGCTGCTTCGGTGTCGTCGGCGTCGGCGGTATCTGGTCCTTGCGTGTCAATATCCAACGCCGGATACATACCGGTCTTGTCGGCAGTGGGTTCGGTCAAACCCGAGTCCGTATCGGTTTCGACGACAATCGCCGGGCGCATGCCAGTCTTGTCCTCGGTGAGTTCGGTCAGAATACCGGTCTCGTCGATGACTTCGATTTCGCCCGAATCCAGATCCAGGATCGGCAAGATCGCTGCGTCGTCACTCTCTTCGGCCTCGCCTTCGAATTCCCCGGCTACTCCGGTTTCGCCCGACAGTTCGATGTCGAGAGCTTCGACCTTTTCCGTCGGAATGACTTCGATCTTGCTCGTCGGGTCTGCGAAGATCGCTTCAATGACCTCGGTTGGTTCAACATCCTCGAAGCGAGGGACCACGGCGGTTTTCTGCAATTCATCCGGCGACAGGTCGACCGAGTCGTCGCCGAGCACTTCTGTCTCGGACAACGCCCATGCCTGCCGGATCAGCCCTTCGATATCCGCAACGGGACGGGTTCCGACTTCGAGTTGTTCAACCAACTCCGGCAACGCCGTCAGCGCTGTCTCGAGCAGATAAATCATTTCTTCGGTGCGTTGCAGGGTGCGGTGAAGGAGCCGGTTCAACAGATTCTCGATCGACCATGCGAATTCGCC
>JAZFZN010000389.1:0-6940 GCA_036475515.1 Gammaproteobacteria bacterium | reverse complement strand
CTTCTTCGACCGTTTCCTCCGGTAACGGTGGCGGGTTTTGCTCGAGATCGTCGCAAATCTCCAGCGTCTTGGCGCGCATCGCCTTCCAGTCGCGGACCGCAACACGCACATCATCCAGGGTCGAGGTGATCAGGTCGCATACACGCTCCTGGCGATCCTGATTCTCTTCGCGGTTCACCTGAATCTGTACGAACGATTCCGGAATCGAGTCCTCGCTGGTGTCGTTGCGACCACGGACATGCTTCAGGTTTCCCTTGTTGTCACGTACGACGCTGAATACCGGGTGCACGGTCAGGCGAATCAACATCCCCTCGCGGTTCAGCGCCATCGATGTCGAGTCGACGATGAATGGCATGTCGTCATTGACAATCTGTACGATTGTCTGTCGGCTGTCGAAACCGTCCTTGTCGCGGTTCGGGTTGAACACGCGAACCTTTGATTTACCGGGTCTTCGCTTCGATGCGAAATCAAAGTGCGAGACTGCTGCACCGGCGACGTCCGCGGGATCGGCATCGCGCAGGTCGTCGACGGCTGTGTTTCGGTAGTAGAGGTGGATGAAGTCAGCGAGGCGGTCGTCGTCCGGCCGCATCTGCACGGCTTCCTCGACGACTTTGTCGAGCAGACGTTGCCTGGCGTCCGAAGCGCGACGGTACATGAGGTCTGAATCTCGCCTTTAGTGAAGGGTTATTCGGGACGCTATATTCGGGCCGGACCCGTGGAGGCGAATGTTGCCGAAAACTGCCGACGGACTCAACCGTCAGCGTCACGGCTCAGACCGCACGTTGCAGGTCGGTGATCACAGCGGCGAGGAGGCGGCAGGCTTCTCCACCCGTAGTGCAACGGTGATCGAAGGTCAATGACAACGGGATGCGCTTGTGGACTTCGATACCACCCATCACCGGAACGACGTCGTGGCGTAGCCCGCCGGTTCCGAGGATCGATACCATCGGTGGCACTATCACCGGTGTCGCGTAGCGGCCGGCCATCATCCCGAAGTTCGACAGCGTGATCGTCGGGTTTTTCATGTCCGCGGGTGTGATCGCGCGACGGCGAGTGGCGTCCTTGATGGTGTTCAGATCCGCCCGGATTGCCGCGCCGTCCTTGTTGCCGATGTCCCGCAGCACGGGCACGATCAGGCCGTCTTCGGTATCGACTGCCATCGCGAGGTCGATGTGCCGGTGCACCGTACGTTCCATCGCATCACCGTTGAACCACGCGTTCAAACCCGGTTCGGCCGCGACACCGGCTGCGATGGCGCGCACGATTCGTACGGTAATGTCCTCTCCAGGCGCCCAGCCGTGGATGTCGGCGTCGTCGAACAGGGTGCACTGTGACACCTGGTCGCGTGCCGCCGACATGGTTTGCGCCATCGCGCGCCGGGGTCCACGCAGTGGTTCGGGTTTGCCTGTTGCCTGAATAGTCGGTGCTGGTGCTTTTGCGACGGCAGCAGGGGCGGCCGGTGCGGTAACGACCGTGCCACCTTCCGAGTGACGTTTGACGTCGGCCGCGGTCACGCGTCCGTGCTTGCCGCTGGCCGACACGGCTTCCAGATCGATGCTGAGTCGCTTGGCGAGTACCCGCACAGCCGGTGCCGCCTTCACCCGTCCAATGCCAGCGCGCCGGCTTCCGCCGACAATCGCGGTTTCGATGAGTACTTCGTTGCCGACCGGCATCGCACCGACCACGGTGCCGAAATCCTCTTCAATGGGTTGCTCGGACACGGACGCTTCGGCCGCCGCTTCGGCCGCCGCTTCGGTGGCCGGCTCCACGTCGGACTCGGACGGCAGGTCGAAGTCGACCAGTGGCCTGTGAGTCTCGACGATGTCGCCTTCAGCCGCGTGCAGTTTCAGGATCGTCCCGGTGTACGGGGACGGAACATCGACGACGGCTTTTGCCGTTTCCACCGAAACCAGCGGTTCGTCGGTCTTGACGGACTGACCCTCGCTGACGTGCCAGGTGACGATTTCCGCTTCGGGCAGGCCTTCGCCAAGATCCGGAAGATTGAATGTTCTCATGGCTGTATGGTTTCGCTCAGTCTTCGAAAGTGCTGCGTACCGCATCGGTGATCCGCGACACACTGGGCAGATAGTCCATCTCCTGCCTGTACAACGGCATCACGGTATCGTAACCGGTTACGCGCTGGATCGGGGCCTGCAGATCGTAAACCCCTCGTTCTGCGACGATCGCGGCGATCTCTGCTCCTACACCGCAATTGCGTGGAGCTTCGTGCACGATCACGAGACGACCGGTTTTCTCCACCGATTCGAGGATGGTTTCGGCGTCGATCGGGCTGATGGTTGCGAGGTCGATGACTTCGCAACCAATGCCTTCGGCTTCGAGTTCCGTGGCCGCTTTCAGGGTTTCGTGGGTCATCGCACCCCAGGTCACGAGCGTGACGTCGCTTCCCTCGCGGAGGATGTAGCAGACATCCAGCGGCAAGGCTTCGCCATTGTCTTCGACTTCCTGTTTGACGAGACGATAGATGCGTTTCGGTTCCAGAAAAACGACCGGATCCGGGTCGCGGATCGCAGCGAGCAACAGACCGTATGCGCGTGCCGGCGATGACGGGATCACAACGCGGATGCCGGGCATGTGTGCGAACAGGGCTTCTGTACTTTCCGAATGGTGTTCCGGTGCGTGGATGCCACCGCCGTACGGTGCACGCAATACCATTGGTACGCTCATGCGGCCGCGCGTGCGGTGCCGCAGTCGTCCGGCGTGGCTGATCATCTGATCGACTGCCGGATAGATGAATCCCATGAACTGGATCTCTGCCACCGGACGCATTCCCTGGGTGGCCATTCCGATCGACATGCCGGCGATCATGTTCTCCGCGAGCGGTGTGTCGCGGACACGCTCCTTGCCGAAACGTTCCTGCAATCCGGCCGTCGCACGGAACACGCCGCCATTGACACCGACGTCTTCACCGAGCACGACGACGTTGTCGTCGCGTTCCATCTCGTGTGCGAGCGCCATCGTCACACCTTCGATAAGTGCGATTCTGGGCATATCAGTGGCTTCCCTGGCCTTCGTAGGTCAGTGCGATGTCGAGTTGTTCCGCCAAGGCGTCGGGCATCTCTTCGTACATGAATTCAAACATCGCCTCGGTGGCTTGTTTTGGCGTATTCAGGTAGATCTCAACGGCTTCTTCGACTTTCTGAGCGTTGGCGGCCTTCATCTGTTCTTCTTTTGTGTCGTCCCAGACACCACTGCTGATCAGATAGGCGCGCGTTCGCAGCATCGGTTCGACCTGCCATGCGTCTCCTACTTCGTCGTCGGGACGGTAGCGACTCGCGTCGTCTGCGGTCGTGTGGTCCGAAAGTCGGTACGTCATCGCTTCGACCAGCGTCGGTCCGTCACCGCGTCTCGCATGCTCCAGCGCTTCGGCCATCGTGTGGCGGACTGCAAGAATGTCGTTGCCATCGACCTGTATGCCTGGTATTCCGGCCGCGAGGGCTTTCTGGGCGAGAGTTTCTGCGGCTGTCTGCAACGACAAAGGCACGGAGATCGCCCACTTGTTGTTTGCTACAACGAACACGATCGGAAGCTGCGACACACCGGCGGCGTTCATGGCTTCGTAGAACGCGCCTTCCGAGGTGCCACCGTCGCCGATCACGGTAACGGCGCAACGTGGTTCGTTGCGAAGTTTGTAGGCCAGTGCTGCACCGGCCGCGTGCAGACACTGGGTTGCGATCGGTACGCACCATGCGAAATCATGTTTTGGACCGGAAAAATCGTTTCCGCGTTCGTCGCCGCCCCAATACAGAAGGACTTCGTGCATTTTCACGCCACGCCAGAACTGGGCTCCGTATTCACGATACATCGGCGCGAAACAGTCCTCTTCACGCATCGCTGCACCGACACCGACGTGAATGGCTTCGTGTCCGAGACAGGATGCATAGGTGCCAAGCTTCCCGGTGCGTTGCAGGTTGATCGCCTTCGTATCGAACTGGCGTGTCATGTCCATCAGTTCATACATCCGAACCAGTTCCTGCGGATCCGCCGCGAAATCGGGCAATTCACCCACGAGCTGGCCATCCGGATCGAGGATCTGGTGGTACGGAATCTCGAAGCGTGCGGCGATCTTCAAACTGACACCCCTTTATTATTCGTGGACCGGCGGGTTCAAACTAAAAAAGGGGACAGATTTATTTTTCCATCCACTTCTCCGAGAGTGGCGCCCTTACTGGGAAAAATAAATCTGTCCCCCTTTTTTGGGTCTTGGGGCCTTCGGAGGGGCGAAAGTATAGCGGAATCCGCCGAACCGTTGCGATCTCGGGCAACGGCAGGCAGACTCGCTGTCCGACGCGTACTCAGGGGGCTCGGGCATGCCGAAGCGCGAATTCGAAACCGGGATCCATTCGGACCTCAGTGGCGAACTGACCTACGAAGGCTATCTGGGTCTTGACCAGATCCTGACCGCACAGCACCCGTTGAGCGATCCGCCCCACCATGACGAGATGCTGTTCATCATTCAGCACCAGACCTCGGAGTTGTGGATCAGGCTTATCATCCACGAACTCAACGCCGCGATCGCACACCTTAAGAACGACGATATCGAGCCCTGTTTCAAGATCCTGGCGCGTGTCAAACAGATACAGCTGCAACTGACCAACCAGTGGTCGGTACTCGAAACGCTGACGCCGTCTGAATACGCCGAATTCCGTGGTGTGCTGGGACATGCTTCCGGATTCCAGTCGGCGCAGTATCGCCAGCTCGAGTTTCTGCTCGGCAACAAGGACAGCCGTTTCATTCCGATGTTGCGTCACGATCCTGAGAACCGGCAAAAACTCGAAAAGATTCTCAACAGTCCCGGTGTGTACGACGAATTCCTGCGCTATCTGAGTCGACGTGGTTATGGGATCCCGTCGGAATGCACCGAACGCGACTGGTCTGAGCCCTACGAAAAGCATCCTCAGCTCGTCGCCGTATTCAACGAGATTTACGCTGATACGTCATCGCACTGGGACGCATACAACATGTGCGAGAAACTGGTCGACGTCGAGGTCAACTTCCAGCTGTGGCGCTTCCGGCATATGAAAACCGTCGAACGCATCATCGGCTACAAGCGCGGCACCGGTGGCTCTTCCGGTGTTGAGTTCCTGAGACGAGCGCTGGACACGCAGTTTTTTCCGGAGTTATACGAGGTGCGCACGACGATTGGCGAATGACGCCGCGGTCGTGGAAAACCCGGATTGGCAGGAAACGACGCAAATGTAAACGGCTTGCATGCGAGCCGAGGCCGGCGAGGGCCGCCACGATGTTAAACTGAGCGTTTCGACGCGCCTTCAGAGGAAGTAGTCATGGCAAGTCCTGCGGAAGCACAGTACGAGAATCCTATGGGTATCGACGGTTTCGAGTTCGTCGAGTTCGCGGCGCCGGATCCCGAACTCCTGCACGACCTGTTCCGTCGCATGGGCTTCACAGCGGCTGCGAAACACCGCAGGAAAGCGATCACGTTGTATCGACAAGGAACGATCAGCTTCCTCGTCAACGAGGAACCGGACAGTTTCGCGGCTGATTTTGCGTCGAAACACGGGCCATGCGCCTGCGGTTTTGCAATCCGTGTGCGGGATGCGGAAGAAACACGCAGGGCCACGCTCGAAAAAGGAGCCGAATCGATCGTTAACCGTCCCGACACACTCGCAGTGGACACAGCGACGATCGCCGGGATCGGCGGATCGGTGCTCTATCTGGTCGACCGATACGGAGACCAGTCGGTATTCGACGACGAGTTTGAATTCTTCGGTGACAGAGAACCGGAGGGGCACGGGCTGACGCTGATCGATCATCTGACGCACAACGTGTATCAGGGCCAGATGGATCGCTGGGCAGGGTTCTACGAAAGCCTGTTCAATTTCCGCGAGATCCGATACTTCGACATCAAGGGCACTCAGACCGGACTGATCTCGCGTGCGATGACCAGTCCCGATGGTCAGGTACGTATTCCCATCAACGAATCGTCAACCGACCAATCGCAGATCGCCGAATACCTCGATGAATACAATGGCGAGGGAATCCAGCACATCGCGTTGTATACGGAGAACATCTACAAGACGGTCGAGGGTTTGCGTGCAAACGGGATCGATTTCCTCGACGTCCCGGATACGTACTATGAAATGACGGACGAACGTCTGCCGAACCACGGAGAAGATCTGGTCCGCATGCAGAAGAATCGGATACTGATCGATGGTGATCCGGAAACGAAAACCCGTCTGTTGCTGCAGATTTTCACCCAGACAAACATCGGCCCGATTTTTTTCGAGATCATTCAACGCAAGGGCAACGAGGGTTTCGGCGAGGGTAACTTCCAGGCTTTGTTTGAATCGATCGAACGCGACCAGATTCGTCGTGGCATGTTGCAGGACGACTAGCCCGCACAACGGCTGAGTGCCTGAAAAGGACCGCGCATGAAAAAATGGATGACGTTTCCACGCAGTGAGGGAGCTTCGTCACGCCAGGCCCACGCCGATCTGCCCGCCGGAACCTACGAACGGGAACTCGGCAAGGAAGGCTTTTTTGGCCCGGCGACCCACATGTATCACCGTCGGCCACCGACAGACTGGGTCGATTTCGAAGGGCCGTTGAAACCGCGCGCGTTCGATACCAACGACTTGAAAAACTCAGGTCCGTCGCCGTGGGACGCTGCGTTGCTGTTGTCGAACCCTCATGTGAAGTTTCGTGTCTGGACGCCCGATACACCGATGGATCACCTGGTGCGCAACTCGGACGGCGATGAGCTGATGTTTGTGCACGAAGGCGACGCCTCGTTGTTTTGCGACTATGGGCATCTGCGAGTGACCGAAGGTGACTACGTGATGTTGCCAAGGGGCACGATGTGGCGTATCAATCCGGACGGCGGGTTTCGGGCGTTGCTGATCGAGGCGACCAACGATTCCTACCGGCTGCCCGACAAGGGTCTTCTGGGACCGCATGCCAT
>JAZFZN010000388.1:0-3673 GCA_036475515.1 Gammaproteobacteria bacterium | reverse complement strand
AACCACTCGACGCACTGCCGGTCGTACTTGACACGACAGACCTCGACTACGACTTGACCGAACACGAGATCATCATTCACGACCCAGAGTGATTTCAAAGAAATCAAGGACTTAAAAATTACTCTCTGACCCCAATTGTGGTAATTGTTCTCATGGATGTGCGCATTGCTTCGCTGACCGGGCTTGTCATCGCATTCCTTGCGAGTTTCGCGGTTGTCCGACCCGTGCTAGCCGCTGAGATTAGACTCGATGATGCGCTCGTCGAATTCCGTGAAGACGGACACCGCGTGCTATACAGCACCGACCTCGTGCGCCCCCATATGCATGTCGACGCGCCGCCCAGATCGGAACGCAACATCGATTGGTTGCGAGAAGCGTTGGCCGAGCACGATCTCGTGTTGAGCGAAGTCAGCGATGGTTGGTACATCGTGGCACGGGATACCGCGACAAGGCCGGACGTGGACAACGCGGTCTTCATTAGCGGGACCGTCCTCGACGAAGAAACCGGAGTTCCGATACCGGGTGCCATCGTCAATCTGAACGGCGGCGAGTACCGAACACGTACGCTGGCAACCGGCGACTTTCTCGTCGCAGGTCTTCCCCCCGGTTCTTACACGGCAACGGTTACCGCACCGGGCTTTGCCGCGCACAAGGAAAAAGACTTCGAAGTCGTTCACTTCGCTTCTCTCGACATAAAGCTGAAGCGCATGCCATTCACGCTCGAAGACGTCACCGTATCCACCAGCCGCTATTCGCTCCTGCGCGATCTGATCACCCGCCCGATGAACATGAGTCTGGCCGATATCGAAGCGATGCCAAATCCGGGCGACGACACATTGCGTGCCATCACACGGATACCGGGTGTCGCCAACGGCGGTGCCTCAGCCCAGTCGTATGTGCGTGGTGGCGATCTGGACGAAACGCTGGTCCTGCTCGACGGAATCGAGCTGTACGACCCTTTTCATCTGAAGGATTTTCAAAGTGTGTTCAGTGCGATCGATCCGCGTGCGATCGATTCGGTGGACATCTACAGTGGCGGTTTTCCGGCGCAGTACGGCAACCATATGAGCGGTGTGTTGAACATCTCGACCAGGAGACCTCCGGCGACACGCCAGCTGGAAGTGCTCGCGAGCGTATTCAATGTCTCTTTCCTGAGCAAAGGTGTTCACGACGAAGGGAAGGGTTCGTGGTTGTTCTCTGCTCGTCGCGGTAACCTGGACGCGATTGCCAAAGTTGGAACAAACTTCGGCAGACCACGGTACTTCGACGTGCTGGGACAGTATCGCTACGCATTGACCGACACACTGGACGTTTCGGTGAATACTCTGCTGGCGGAGGACTCGATCACTTTCACGAACACTGCGCTGTCGGAACAGGCCGATGCCGATTATTCGGACCGCTATTTCTGGCTCAGATTTGATGGCGACCACGACCAGATCAGCAGCCGCACCTGGGTCTCCCACGCGAGACTGTCGAGCTCGCGCAGTGGTTTCATCGATGAACCGGAAAGCACGATCGGAGACGTCGATGACCAGCGTTCTTTTGACTTTACCGGCGTCAAAAGCGAATGGCTCTGGAACCGCAGTGATCGCTGGAACCTGAGTTGGGGCGTCGAGTTCTGGAGTGTGCAGGGCAACTATAACTATCGGGCCAACGCACAACACTTCGGCGACGTCGCCGACATCCCCGGCACATTGCCACCGCCGAATTTCGCATTGATGACCGAACCGAGCGGTACACAGTTCGGCACCTTCGCGAGCAGCAAAGTACGGGTCACGGACAAGCTGTCTGCGGACTTCGGTCTGCGCTGGGACCGGCAGACTTATGTTGGCGACGGGGACGAGCAGACCAGCCCACGTGTCGCCTTGTTGTACGAGTTGAGGCCGGCGACGCGTCTGCGTGCGTCGTGGGGTCGCTTCTATCAACCGCAGGGAATCAGCGAACTGCAGGTCGAAGCTGGAATAACAACTTTCTTCAATGCACAGGAAGCAACCCACACGATCCTCGGTGTCGAACACGAATTCGAAAACGGTATTGACCTGAGGGTCGAAGGCTACCGGAAACAGCTGTCGCAACTGCGGCCGCGCGTCGAGAACGTGTGGGACCCACTGGTCTTGCTACCTGAACTGGAACCGGACCGGGTACTGGTCAGTCCCGAAGCTGCCCACGTCGATGGCCTCGAGGTCACCCTGTCGAGCGAAAAACATCGACAGGTGTCGTGGTGGACCAGCTATGTCTGGTCGTCGGCGGACGACGTGATTATGGGGGAGAACGTGCCACGCAGCTGGGACCAGACTCATACCTTGAAGTTCGGCCTCCTGTGGGACCGGGGTCCATGGAGTTTTTCCTTCGCCGGTATCTACCACACAGGTTGGCCATACACGCCAGGAGTGGTGGATGTGAACGACGAGCTCGCACTCGGTCCACGCAACTCAGTACGGTTCAACAGTTTCCAAAACCTCGACTTTAAAGTCGCACGCCGCTTCCCATTGAAGAAAGGGACACTGACTGCGTTTTTCGAAGTGACGAACGTTTTCGATGCGAAGAACGGCTGTTGTATCGATTACGAGATCGACGACGACGGACCGGTGCCGATGCTTGAGACCGAACTGAGCTACTGGCTGCCACGTATTCCGTCGGTCGGCATCATCTGGGAACGCACGAATTGATCCTGTTATCCCGGGCAGAAGCACCGAACGTAGGCTGACGCCCATCGTTTCAAGCGAAGCGAGGGTCGCTCGGCTATACTGACTGGGTCCTTCCAATTCATTTCCCTTCACAGGGCACAATCTTGGAAACCTGATGGGTAATCCTGTTCTACATCGACGCAAGGATGCTTCCGCCGAACACGACCCGTTCGAGGTCGATACACTTGTACGTTCAGACGCACCGGCCGGTGGCGAAGGAAAGAACTGGTACCGTTACGTCATCAAGCAGGGCACGAACAAAATCGTCGGGTACAAACAGGGCACTCAGAAAGCGGTGCGCGAGGAGCTCGACGAGATCGTGATCCACCTGAACGAACGACGCGTCGGCAAGTTCGGTCGCGTCCACCTCACACCGCGACCGCGACAGCCGAAAGCGTAAGTAAGCGGAGCAGAGCCGTGTAAAACAGGGCGGCATCCGTGCCGCCCCTGCATTTCATTTGCGGACAAGCAACGCGTTGAGTTCCTTCAATCGATCGGCCCAATACCTGCGACGGTCGTCGGCTTCTGCTTTGCTTGCAAGTTTGCGGTGTTGCAGCGTGACCTGAGATTTCCAGGGAGCTTTCTCATAGAAGTAGATGTCCACCGGTGTTCCGTCCGGCCACAAAGCGCGAATCGACTTGTTCTTTGTCGATGTGCGAATCGTCAGTTCCCGCGGCAGCCATTGTTCGCGTACACGCTTCCTGCTGAACGCACTGTACAGCTTGTCCACTGGAACATTGATGGTTTTGCTCTTGTTGATTTCATAGCTGCCGTCACGGCGCTGCCCCTTTTCACGCAGACCATGAAAACGTTCGTAACCCACAGTGACCATTTGTGACCACCAACCGCTGACATCGAACTCATTGTGGATGTGGTTCACGATGTCACGGTGCGCGCGTTTCTGCATTCCCGCTTGATCCAGTGTGCCCAACCATTGCGCCCAGGTCTTTCCGGTCTTTTCTTTGACAGCGGTGTCACTCATGCCC
>JAZFZN010000387.1:0-5709 GCA_036475515.1 Gammaproteobacteria bacterium | reverse complement strand
ATGGCAAGGAAGCCAAGATTCAATGCGGTCGGATTCCCGCTACACGTCATCCAACGTGGTAACAACCGTCAGGCATGCTTCTTTTCTCAAGAGGACTATCACCGATATCTCGGCGCACTGAAAAGATCATCGGAAAATCATTCTTGCGAGATACACGCCTCGTCTTGATGACGAATCATGTACACCTGGTCTTAACGCCCGGTCACACAGACAGCGTATCGAGGCTGATGCAAGCAGCCGGCAGCCGTTACGTCCAGTACGTTAACCGTCGGTACGAGCGCACGGGCACACTTTGGGAAGGTCGCTACCATGCAAGTCTAGTGGACACGGAGCGATATCTGCTGACATGCTATCGATACGTGGAGATGAACCCTGTTCGGGCAAAACTGGTCAAATCACCAGGATCGTATCGATGGTCCAGCTACCGGAGGAACGCGTTTGGTGAGCGAAATGATGTGATTGCGCCACACGTGTGCTATTTGAATTTGGGACGTTCATCGACAGCCCGTTGCCGAGCGTATAGGGAAGCTTTTTGTGATGGTCTCGATGAGGAGACGTTGAAAGCAATCCGCGACGGGACGAACCAAGAACTCGTGCTTGGCACGGACCAATTCAAGCACCGGATCGAGCGGCTGTACGCACGACAGGCTCGACGCAGAAAGAGTGGACGGCCGCGTAAGAAAATCAAAGAGTTAAAAAATACTCTCTGACCCCAATTTTTTATGGATCGTTTTCGACTTTACAAAGGTGATGACGGACGCACGAAGCTCGATGTGCCATTTCGCGGTTATCAGCTGATCAGACAACCGTTATTGAACAAGGGCACGGGTTTCACCGAGGAAGAGCGTCGGGCATTCCGTCTCGAAGGGATGTTGCCGGCGTTCTACAACCCGATTCAGCTTCAGGCGCGTCGGATTCACGCGTCGATCCAGGAAAAGCCCACCGACCTCGAGAAATACATTTCGTTGATGGCACTGCAGGATCGCAATGAACACCTGTTCTACCGGTTGTTGTGCGACAACCTGGAGGCGTTCATGCCGATCGTGTATACGCCGACAGTTGCCGAAGCGACCAGGAACTTCTCACAGGTGTTTCGCCGTGGGCGAGGTGTCTGGATCACGCCCGATCATCGGGGACGCATCGCTGGAGTACTCGCTGCGGCCTCGCAGTTCGAGGGAATCAGGTTGCTCGTCGTGACCGACAATGAATCGATACTGGGTATCGGCGACCAGGGTGCTGGCGGCATGGCGATCGCAATCGGAAAACTCGCCCTGTATACCGCCGCGGCGGGAATTCATCCGGCGCAGACCATGCCGGTCTGCCTCGATGTCGGGACCAACAATCGCGACTTGCTCGACGACGGACTGTATCTTGGTTGGCGCCATCCGAGACTCACCGGTTCGGACTACCGCGGGCTCATCGAAGAATTTATCGGAACCGTTCTGAAGGTATTCCCCGGGGCGCTGGTGCAATGGGAAGACTTTCGCAAAGACAATGCCTTGAGAATCCTCGACACCTACCGCCAACGTATCCCGAGTTTCAACGACGACATACAGGGAACCGGTGCGGTCGCCGCTGCAGGGGTACTCGGTGCCATCCGTGTTACCGGTATACCGCTTGACGAACAACGCATCGCGGTGTTCGGGGCCGGTGCGGCGGGTCTCGGTATCGCACGGCAACTCCGCGCGTTGTTGTCTGACGCCGGACTGGACGAAGCCGGTGTCGCACAGGGTGTCGCCGTACTGGATTCGCGTGGCTTGCTGGTCAGCGATCGCACCTTGTCGGATCACTACAAACAGGAACTGGCCTGGACGGAATCGATGGCGCGTAACTCGGGTTTGCAGGATCCGGACGTGCGCGATCTGGCGGCCGTCGTCGAGACCTATAAACCAACCGTTTTGATCGGCTCGTCCGGACAGGCTGGTGCGTTTACCGAAAACATCGTACGTTCGATGGCAAAACACGTCGAACGCCCGGTGATCCTGCCGTTTTCAAATCCGACGGCGTATTCTGAGGCGAAGCCACAGGATCTGTTCGACTGGACCGATGGACGTTGTCTGGTTGCGACAGGTTCGCCGTTTCCGGACGTTGTCTGCGGGGATCGCCTGGTCTCGATCGGACAGGCCAACAACGTATTCATATTCCCGGGTCTCGGGCTCGGGACCATATTGTCCGGTGCACGCACGGTCACCGATGGCATGATCAGTGAAGCATCGCATGCACTTGCCGACGCCGTACTCGAAGACGAACTGAAAGCCGGATTGTTGTTTCCGTCGATCCGGCGTCTGCGTCCGGTGACCCGCTTGATCGCTGCTGCGGTGATGCAACGTGCACGCGAAGAGGGTGTCGGCACGCAGATGTCCGACGATGAAATCGAACAGAGCGTTGCGGAAGCAATGTGGGATCCGGTCTATCCGGACTACGTGGCAATCTGACCCAGGCGGTCGCTGTCGCGCGCTGCACTTTTCGCAACGTCCTTTCTCCAGATACGAATCGGCCATGACGACACCTGTCTGGAGCCTGCTCGCCGGCCATGAAACAATGACAGCCTGCCGGCAGACGGGATCCCGACATGGCTTCTTTTGTTGAACAGCTTCGTAACAACTCGGTCGCGTTGATCAGTCTTGTAGTGGCCATCACCGCGCTCGCGTACAACACCTGGCGCAACGAACAGAGCGAAGAAAATCGCAACATACGGCAAGCCGGTATCGCAATGATCCAGGAACTCGCGGGTCTGCAGCAGGTCGTCTTGTTTGCGGGCTTCGGTCCGGAGGACGGGCGGGGCGACCCGAAACTCGGTTGGGCGCACGTGCTTGCGATCCGGGACTTCTCGTATGCAATGCCCGAGTCGGTACAGGCAAATGCCGCCGCGCTGCACGCCGCCTGGGAAGACAACTTTGAACAGATCACGGAACCTGAATCTGCCCAGTACGAAATAATCGATAACCAGATCGACGCAACAAAAACAGAAGTCCTCGAAGCGATCGGAATGCTTGACTAGGACGCAAGGCCGGGGTGCTTATGCCAGACAACAAAGTTACCGAACGCGGTAGCTACCGGTCTGTGGTTGCCTATGGGCTGCGCGTCTCATCGACCAGAGAGTATTTTCTAAGCCCTATCATTCATTGATCAGCCCCGACTTGATAAGAATCAAGGGCTTAGAAAATACTCTCTGACCCCAATTCCTCAGTCTTCGATGAGGAAACTGCGCAGCTGTTCCGAACGCGTCGGATGCCGCAGCTTTCTGAGCGCCTTGGCCTCGATCTGCCGGATGCGTTCGCGTGTCACGTCGAACTGTTTGCCGACCTCTTCCAACGTGTGGTCGGTGTTCATGTCGATACCAAAACGCATGCGCAGAACCTTGGCTTCGCGTGGCGTCAGACCGGCAAGCACCGCGTGGGTTGTTTCCCGCAGCCCCTCCGAAGTCGCCGAGTCCACCGGCGAATCTACGGCCGAGTCCTCAATGAAGTCGCCCAGGTGCGAGTCCTCGTCATCACCGATCGGCGTTTCCATCGAGATCGGCTCTTTTGCGATCTTCAGGACCTTGCGGACTTTGTCTTCCGGCATCTCCATACGCACCGCGAGTTCTTCAGGCATCGGTTCGCGACCCATTTCCTGAAGCATCTGCCGCGAGATCCGATTCAACTTGTTGATCGTTTCGATCATATGCACCGGGATACGGATCGTCCGGGCCTGGTCGGCGATCGAACGGGTGATTGCCTGGCGGATCCACCAGGTTGCATAGGTCGAGAACTTGTAACCGCGACGGTATTCGAACTTGTCGACGGCTTTCATCAGACCGATGTTGCCTTCCTGGATCAGATCCAGGAACTGTAGCCCGCGGTTCGTGTATTTCTTTGCGATAGAAATAACCAGACGCAGATTGGCCTCGACCATTTCCTTTTTGGCACGACGCGCCTGAGCTTCGCCAATCGACATATCCCGATTGATTTCCTTGATCTCGTTGATCGAAAGGTGCGATTCCTCTTCGATCCAGATCAATTTGCGCTGACAGCGGCGGATGTCGTCCTGCAGACGAATGATCCCCGAGCTGTACTTGCGCTTCTTACGGATGTGCACGTCAACCCAATTGAGATTCGTTTCGTTCTGCGGGAAGCTGGCGAGAATATCCCTGCGTGGCATGCCGGCGTCTTTGACGCAAAGGGCCATGATCTGGCGTTCCTGCATACGGGTCCGTGCGACGGTGTTGCGCAGGTTCTGGACGAGAGCTTCGAAAACACGCGGGTTGAGTTTCAGCTCCATGAACTGATTGATTATCTGCCTGCGCAGCCGCATCGCCCTCAGATTACGCGAGCCGTGTTTGTCGATCGCATGCAGCACGCGTTTGTGCAAACGGTCGAGCGAAATTATGCGCTGGTTTGCTTCTTCCGGATCGGGACCGATGGGTCCTTCGTCCTTGTCCTCGTCCTCGTCGTCGGCTTTCGATCCATCCCGCTGGCTCGGTGTCGCGATGACGTCGGGTGCGTTCGGGTCGATGAATCCGGCGATCACGTCGAGGAGACGTGTCTCACCCACCCGCACCGGTGCGTAAAGTTCGAGGAGGCGTTTGGTTGTGCCGGGGAACATCCCCAGTGCGGTGCGTACCTGGTTGAGGCCTTCTTCGATGCGTTTGGCGATGCGAATTTCACCTTCGCGTGTCAGGAGTTCGACGATACCCATCTCGCGCATGTACATGCGGACCGGGTCCGTCGTGCGGCCAAACTCGGAATCGACATTTGCAAGCGCTGCGGCAGCTTCCTCTTCGGCGTCGTCATCGCCTTGAGAAGTAACAGCAGCTTCCGCCATCAGCAACTCATCGGCTTCCGGTGCTTTCTCAAACACCGTGATGCCCATGTCATTGATCATGTTGACGATGTCTTCGATCTGTTCGGGATCGACGATGTCATTCGGCAAATGGTCATTGACCTCGGCATAGGTCAGGAAACCCTGTTCCTTGCCTCGGGCAATCAGCCTTTTGAGCTGCGACTGACGTTGTTCGGAAGTGTTGCTCACAAACGGTTGCCCTCTTCATGGACACAAACGATCAAGTATAGCTGTGTTAGACAATTCACGCTAGATTTTACTTCAACGAATCCAGTGTCTTACCAGCATCAATGCACACTCCGGTACCGGTGCCTTCGGTTCCCGGTCATGCGGTATTCCTCTGCGCATGCAGTGTTTTCAGCTCCTCGAGTTCCTCCTCCGAAAGTCCCTCGCGGCTGAGTTTGTCGAGGAGTTCGGTCTCCCGAGCCGGGCTCAACCTGGCCCACAGCCTCTGCATGAGGTCGTCGAACTCGTTTTCAAGGGCCTCCGGGGACAACTCCGGTGTGTTCTCGGCCATCTGGGTCTCGATCAGTCGTTCCAGATGCCGGCTTTCGTCCCGGTCGCGCCAGCGCTCGACGAGTTGGGCCGTGGTCAGGTCCGGTTCGTCTCTCAGTTCGTCGATCAACTCGGCGAGCAGGGCCGTACCCGGTCGTCCCGACTCGGCCAGAAACCCCGGGTCGTCGACCCGTATCGCCAGGGCCGGTCGGCGCAACAGTAATGCAATTGCCTGCCGGATCAGATTGCCGCGTCCGATCGAAATTGGCGGTTTCTTTTGTAAACGCGCGGGCCGTGCGTTCGGGGTTTGATCATCCAGCAAGGCATCGAGTGTCTGGGTTGCCATCTTGACCTTGTTTGCGAGACGTTCGGTCAACAGTTGCTGATACA
>JAZFZN010000386.1:0-10048 GCA_036475515.1 Gammaproteobacteria bacterium | reverse complement strand
ATGCGTGCGAGCATATACAACGGGATGCCGGAAGCCGGTGTCGATACACTGATTGAATACATGAACGAGTTTGAACGGCGCTTTGGATGACCTCTTTCAGGATACAGACATTGAATAACATCTCGGTGCGTGGTCTGGAACAGCTGCCGCGCGAGCGCTACGAGATTGCGTCCGAGATGGGCCATCCGGATGCAATCCTCGTACGCTCCGCCGACATGCACAGCATGGAGATACCCGAGTCGGTCAAGGCTGTTGGTCGCGCCGGCGCGGGTGTCAACAACATTCCAGTCGAAGCACTCGGCAGGCGCGGCATCCCGGTATTCAACGCACCGGGCGCCAATGCGAATGCCGTGAAGGAACTCGTGATCGGTGGTCTGTTCCTCGCGGCACGCAACATCTGTTTGGCGTGGGAGTACGTTCGCGGTCTGGACGGTGATGACGAATCTTTGCAGAGCGCTGTTGAGGCGGGAAAGAAACGCTTCGTCGGTTATGAGCTGCCGGGAAGAACCCTCGGTGTCGTCGGTCTCGGCGCGATCGGTGTCGAAGTCGCAAATGCGGCGCTGGACCTCGGCATGAATGTCATCGGTTTCGATCCGAAAATCACAGTCGAACGCGCGTGGCAGTTGTCCTCGGGAGTGTCTCAGGCACTCAGTCTCGACGATCTGTTCGGACGTGCAGATTTCGTGACCCTGCACGTGCCGCTGAACGAAGCCACGCGTGGGTTTGTCAGTACAGGGCGTATCAGTCTGATGAAACCCGGGGCCGTGCTTTTGAACTTCGCACGCGGTGGCATCGTCGAGGAACAGGCGGTCCTTACCGCGTTGGATGAAGGTCGTCTCGGCGCGTATGTCTGCGACTTCCCGAGCGCGACAATCAAGGATCATCCGAAGGTGACGGCCCTGCCACACCTCGGCGCGTCGACCGGAGAGGCAGAGGAGAACTCCTCGGTCATGGTCGCGAATGAGATTCGCGACTTCCTCGAGAACGGCAACATCCGCCATTCGGTGAACTATCCGGAAGCCGTGATGCCACGTGCCGGAGACGCTCGTTTGTTGGTCACAAACGCGAATGTGCCCAATATGGTCGGGCAGATTTCAACTTTTCTGGCGGAAGCGGATTTGAACATCGTCGACATGCTGAACAAATCCCGGGACGAACTGGCCTACACTTTGGTAGACGTGGAAACGACGATTCCTGAAGCAACGGTCAAGAAGATCCGCGCCATCGGTGGCGTGTTGTCGGTGCGGACCGTCTGATCGGAACCGGAGAAACATGATGAGCTGTGATTACGTCGAACTGGCCGCACCCGGTGTGCAGGGTCTGCGACCCTACCAGCCCGGCAAGCCGATCAGCGAACTCGAACGCGAGTATGGCGTCAGCGACATCATCAAGCTTGCGTCGAATGAGAACCCGCTGGGTCCGTCACCGAAGGCGCTGGAAGCGATGGCAGAAGTGGTCGGTGATCTTGCACGCTATCCGGACGGCAACGGGTTCGAACTGAAGGCGGCTCTTGCTGCGCGACACAGCATCGATTCGTCGTGGATCACTCTTGGCAATGGATCCAACGATGTACTGGTGCTGCTGGCTGAATCCTTCCTGACCCCCGAGTACGAAGCGATCTACTCGAAGTACGCGTTTGCCGTCTACCCATTGGCCGTCCAGGCCGTCGGCGCGACCGCAAGAGTGGCCGAGACAAATCCGATGGAACACGAAATGCCACTCGGCCACGACCTTGAAGCGATGACCGCCCTGATCAACGACAAGACAAGGCTGATCTTCATAGCGAACCCGAACAACCCGACTGGGACCTGGCTGGCGCGCGACGAGTTGAAAGATTTCATCAGCGAAGTCCCGGAACAGATCGTCGTCATCGTTGACGAAGCGTATCTCGAATACGTCGAAGAATCCGAGTATCCGGATTGCTCGACCTGGATCGCAGAGTTTCCAAACCTCGTCGTCACACGTACGTTTTCGAAGATTTACGGCCTGGCAGGAATACGCATCGGCTACGCGTTGTCGCACCCGGACATCGCAAATGTGCTCAATCGAATTCGCCAGCCTTTCAATACGAACTCACTGGCACAAGCGGCGGCTCTGGCGTCGCTGGGAGACAGCGAGCACATCGAGCGTTCGCGTCAGATCAACAAAGACGGCCTCGAACACCTCACTGCGGCCGGTGAGTCGCTCGGTTTGTTCGTGTTGCCGTCGGTCGGCAACTTCCTGTTGGTGGATATGGGGCAGCCGGCCGGACCTCTGTTCGAAGCACTGTTGCGCGAAGCTGTCATCGTTCGGCCCGTCGCCAACTACGGACTACCGAACCACCTGCGTATTACGGTGGGTACTCCATCGGAGAACGACCGCCTCGTATCGGCACTGAACAAGGTTTTGGGCTGACGGCTTCAGATCAAAAAGCGTCACTGCGGATAGAACCGGCCACCGCTCTGCAGGGCCGGTTGCGCGCGCCGGGCGACAAGTCCATCACACAACGCGTATTGCTGCTCGGTGCATTGGCCGGTGGAACGACGCACATCGAGAACGCCCTGGATTCCGCGGACTGCCGCGCGACCGCCGATGCCCTGCTCGCGATGGGTGTCGGTATAGAGCGGACTGAACTCGCTTGGCAGATCACTGGATGCAGCGGAGATCTTGACCGACCGGATGGCATACTCGGCCTGCAGAATTCGGGAACCGGCTTGCGTCTTCTGTGCGGACTCCTGGCCGGACAGAGTTTCCGGGCCACGTTGGATGGAGACCAGTCGTTACGATGCCGGCCCATGGACCGTGTCGTCGAACCGTTGCGGCAGATGGGCGCGGGCTTTGATTCCGAACGCTTGCCGCTGACCGTGACCGGCAATCCGGCACTGTGCGCCATCGATTATCGGTTGCCGGTTGCCAGCGCCCAGGTGAAATCGGCCATCCTGCTCGCCGCGCTGCAGGCGCACGGGACGACCTGCATCGTCGAACCGACTGCGACACGCGACCACACTGAACGGATGCTGAGTTTGTTCGGTGTTGCAGTCCGCCGCGATGGAATCGAGCTCCGTATTGACGGCGGACAAACACCGACCGCGACCCGTGTTCCGGTTGCCGGAGATTTTTCGTCGGCAGCGTTTATGATCGTCGCTGCCGCCGCTTGTCCGGGAAGTGACGTCGTCATCGAGGGCGTGGGTCTGAATCCGACCCGTACGGGAGTCCTGGACATCCTGCGCAGGATGGGTGCCGACATCTCAGTCAGCAACGAACGAGTGGCCGGCAACGAGCCGGTGTCGGATTTGCGTGTCCGCGGACGAATGTTGACGGGAGCGGGAGCCTACCTGGGTCCGGAGCAGGTCCCGAGGATGATCGACGAATTGCCGGCACTGTGTATCGCGGCCGCCACTGCGGCCGGTCGCACCGAGATCCGCGGTGCGTCGGAACTGCGGTTCAAGGAAAGCGATCGCATCGATGCGATGACCAAAGGTCTTAAAATCCTGGGTGTGACTGTCGAATCGTTTGACGATGGTCTCGTGATCGAGGGCGGGGGTTTGAACGGCGGACGGGTCGATTCGCAGAGCGACCACCGCGTCGCGATGGCGTTTTCTATCGCTGGAGTACTCGCGCGCGAACCTGTCGTCGTGCAGGATACGAACTGTATCGCGACGTCGTACCCCGATTTCGTCACCGACTTGTCGAGCCTCGGAGTTGCGATCGAACCAACGGACCAAAACTCATGACAGTACCGGTCATCGCCATCGACGGACCCAGTGGTGCCGGCAAGGGGACGATCGCACGCCAGGTCGCCAAGCGACTGGGTTGGCATTTGCTGGACAGCGGTGCTTTGTATCGTCTGGTCGCTTTGTCGGCACTGAAATCCGGTGTCGAACCAGGAGATACCGAGCGACTCAGGCAGCTCGCCGCCGGTCTCGACGTGCGTTTCGTCGTTGACGCCGACGGGGAGGAGCAGATCTTCCTGGATGGCGAGGACGTGACGCTCGATGTTCGCAGCGAGGTCTGTGGAAACGCGGCTTCCACGGTTGCCGCTGTTCCGGAAGTGCGCGATGCATTGATCGGCCGACAGCGTCGATTCCGTAATAAACCGGGTCTCGTGGCCGACGGCCGCGATATGGGGACCCGGATATTCACCGACGCACAGCCCAAAATCTTTCTCACCGCGAGTCCCGAAGAACGCGCCCAGAGGCGTCATAAGCAGTTGAAAGACAAGGGAATCGATGTTAGCCTTCCGGCCCTTCGCTCGGAGATCGCCGAACGGGACCGGCGGGATGCAAGCCGCGCCGTGGCACCTTTGGAACCCGCTGCGGATGCGGTTCGGATCGACACGACGGAGCTCGGCATAGCCGAAGTTGTGGATCTCGTCCTTCATCTAGCCAACGAGTCCGGCACGATCACCGATTGAATCCAGACCTTCGAAGGATCGAAGGTGTTTTGTACCAACCCGTGCGCAAACGGAATGTGCACACGGCATCAATTGGGGTGGCCGCAAGGCCTGAGTTGAAACTGAAATGACAGAAAGTTTTGCAGAACTTTTCGAAGAGAGTATCGCCGGTGAGAATTTCAAACCCGGCACGATCCTGAAAGCCAGCGTCATCGACGTCAGCGCGGACGTTGTAATCGTCCACGCCGGTCTGAAGTCAGAAGCCGTTATTCCTGCCAGCCAGTTTGTCGACGAGAACGGCGACCTGGAAGTGGAAGTCGGGGACGAAGTAGAAGTCGCCCTCGACGCAGTTGAAGACGGTTTTGGCGAAACCCGCCTGTCGCGCGAAAAAGCGAAACGCGCCCGCACCTGGGGACGCCTGCAAGAGGCTTTTGACAACAAAGATATTGTCAACGGCACGATCAGCGGCCGGGTCAAAGGCGGTTTTACCGTCGCGATCGACAATGTCAGTGCATTCCTGCCGGGTTCATTGGTTGACATCCGGCCGGTCCGCGATCCTTCCTATCTGGAAGGCAAGCCGCTCGAATTCAAAGTCATCAAGCTCGACCAGAAGCGCAACAACATCGTCGTCTCGCGTCGTGCTGTGATGGAAGATGAATACAGTGCCGAACGTGAGGCGCTGCTCGAAAGTCTCGAAGAGGGCACGACACTCAAGGGTGTCGTCAAGAACCTGACCGACTACGGTGCCTTCGTTGACCTCGGTGGCATCGATGGTCTTTTGCACATTACGGACATGGCCTGGAAGCGGGTCAAGCACCCGTCGGACGTCGTCAACGTTGGCGACGAGATCGATGTCAAGGTGCTGAAGTTCGACCGTGAACGTATGCGTGTCTCGCTGGGTATCAAGCAGCTCGGCGCAGATCCGTGGGACGACATCGCAAGGCGTTATCCGACCAACACACGTATGTTCGGAAAGGTAACAAACATTGCGGACTACGGTTGCTTCATTGAGATCGAAGAGGGTGTCGAAGGTCTCGTCCATGTGTCCGAAATGGACTGGACGAACAAAAACGTCAATCCGAGCAAGGTCGTGCATGTCGGCGAAGAAGTCGAAGTCATGGTGCTCGAAATCGACGAGGAACGTCGCCGCATTTCGCTTGGTATCAAGCAGTGCAAATCTAACCCGTGGGCCGAATTTGGTGGAAACCACAACAAAGACGATCGGGTGAAGGGCCAGATCAAGTCGATAACCGACTTCGGTATCTTCATCGGTCTTGAGGGCGAAATAGACGGCTTGGTGCACCTGTCCGATCTTTCCTGGGACCTTCCCGGCGAAGAAGCGATGCACAACTTCACGAAGGGTGAAGAGGTCGAAGCTGTGGTCCTTTCGATCGACCCGGAACGCGAACGCATCTCCCTGGGGATCAAACAGCTGGACCGGGATCCGGTTTCGAGCTACGTCGCAGAACATCCGAAGGGCAGCATCGTCACGGGTACGGTCGCTGAAGTCGATGCACGTGCGGCAAAGATTGATCTCGGAGAAGGAATCGAAGGCCATTTGCGGGCTTCGGAGCTTTCCCGGGACCGAGTCGAAGATGCCCGTATGGTGCTGAAAGTTGGCGAAGAGGTTGAAGCCAAGATCACCGGTTTCGACCGCAAGACGCGTGCCTTGCATTTGTCGATCAAGGCCAAGGAAGCCCACGAGGAAGCAAAGGCAGTCGAAAGCTACAAGTCGAAGTCATCGACCGGTACGCAGCTCGGCGAGCTTTTGAAGGAACATATCATTGGTAAGGACGAGTAGGGACGTGGATGCGCCGCCCCGTTTCGGGCGGCGCAGACTTCCGCGAGAGTGAGGCAGTCCGGGAGAGGCAACAACAATGACAAAATCTGAACTCATCGAACTGATGGCTCACAAACAAAGGCATCTGCCTGCCAAGGATGTCGAGCTTGCCGTCAAGCAGATACTGGATGTGATGAGCGATTCGCTGGCCAACGGTCAGCGTATCGAGATACGCGGTTTTGGCAGTTTTTCGCTCCACTACCGTCCGCCACGGATGGGCCGCAACCCGAAGACCGGCGAATCCGTCGCGCTTTCCGGAAAACACGTTCCGCATTTCAAACCAGGAAAAGACCTGCGCGAACGCGTCAACGACAGCCGCGAAAAACCAATAAGAAGCTAAACTCTCCGGCAAGCGCCGGGATTACGGAGATCTGTACATGCGGTTCATTGGTCTGATCGTTCTCGTGATCATTGCCGTGGCGGCCGGTGCCTTCTACGCACTCAATGCGGAACAGGCAGTCGATCTGAACCTGTTCGTAACAACCGTTCACACACCTGCCGTTTTGGCGATGGTCATTAGTCTTGCGATCGGAGTGTTGGTCGGCTTCGGGGTGAGCTTCGTCCGTATCCTCGGCCTGAAGTCCGAAAAACGGCGTCTGGAACGCTCGGTTCAGGACGCCGAAACCGAGATCGAAAACCTGCGCAAAGCGCCGCTCGAGGATGTCGGCTGACTGTGGCTACAGCAGTGCGGTATTCCACTGGCAGTGTCCGAGCTGCAAATCCTGGGAAACGATCAGTTTTGTGGAGCCGTTGCCGTTCGATGGTTCGCATTGACGCCGGACAAACCGCTGCTACACTGAAACAGCCGGAAGGAACCGGCTGCGGACGTCAGTCCGTGTTTTCGAAAATGCAAAGGAGGGCATCATGAATACTCTGCACAGGGCGTTCCTGGTCAGTCTGCTACTGGCCGTTTCATTCGGGCTCAACGCCGAACCAGTTGACATCAACACTGCGGATGCGGAGACCCTGTCCGCCGAACTCGACGGAGTCGGGGAGAAGCGGGCGCAGGAGATTGTCCGCTATCGCAAGGAGTACGGTCCGTTCGAGTCCGTCGACGAACTGACGAACGTTAAAGGCGTTGGTCAGAAAGTCCTCGATGACAACCGGGATAACCTGGTTGTCGGTAGCGACAAGGACGATTGAGGAAACCCAAACGAGAACCGCCCCGGTAGCGGGGCGGTTCTTTGTGTTCAACTTTTGGGCTCTTCGTCGCCCTGCCGCCGGTGCGGACTGCCCTCAGTTTCGCGTTTTACCCGAGTCAGTTCGACGACGTATGGATCCCATCCGCCGATGAAAAACTCTCGGTCACCGTTGTTCTTGTTTTCTGTCGGGTTGTTGTCCTGATCCAACATCTTGCCCTCCCACACTTCCTGCTACACAGGATATGGGGTGTCTGGCCGGGATGCCGTGCGCCAAATCACAAAGATGGATTTGACTTAATCGGTGGCGGTGTTGCTCTCGCAATACTCGAACGCACCGATGTCGGTCTTCCAGACCTTTCTTCTTATTTTGACCGCCTCAGGGAAACCATGTTCGAAAGAAGGGAGCATGTCCATACCGAAATTTTTCGGGTCGGCGCCTGTGTCTATGGCTGCGGATCCGGCCTTCAGCCGGAAGTCACCACCGGAGGGATCGGCGAGGCCGTGCCCGGGTCCCACGTGGTTGGCGGTGCGCCGGCCGTCGCCAAGCAGCAGCGAGGCAGGGGCCCCCGCGAGCAGGTTGTTTGCCACCAGCACGTCGGATTTGGCGTGTACGTTGACAAAAACGGCATCGAGATAGCTGTTGTAGGCGCTGTTGTTGATGACATGCAGATGGTTGTCCGCCGGTTCGTTTTGTTCCGCCGCAAACGCGATCATGTTCGGGTTCTCGGCATCTGGCCCCTTGTACAACAGGTTCCCGACGATCGACGCGGACCCGCCGTCGGGCAGGTCGATCAGATAACTCGAGCGGCCGTCTGAGCCGTCCGACAAATGGTTGTAAAGGATCTCATTCGTGCTGGCACGGCTCTTCAGCTGATGGCCGATGTGCGCCCCGTGTGAAAAATTGTTGACGAAGGTCAGACGCCCGACCCGCCCGATGTACAAATTGTGGGAATAGCCGTCCCCGTGACCGTTGTCCGCGAATTCGCTGTCGATGACATAGATGTGGCTCTCCGGGTCGGACCCAGCGAGTATGCCGTTCTCGTTGTCTCGGAAAACGCTGTTGCGAACCGTCAGGTTCGTTCCTTCCTGGCGTATGCCGGCGCCGTTCTTGTGCACGACCCGGGCACCGGAAAACTCGATGTTGTCGACGACGGTGTCGTCACCCTTGATGACCCAGATCGCTTTCTCTTCAGCCGCCTGGCCACCGGCGTCCAGCCGGACCATGCCACCGATGCCTTTGAGCAGAAGCCCAGTGGCACGCCAGACCGCAACATCGCCCTGGAAATCGGTGGCATCGATCGCGACCGTATCTCCGTCTTCAACGAGATCCGCGACCTCGCTCGGTCGTTTGTATTGCCGTCCGGGTCCGACTTCGAAGACGCGGCCAGAGCTTGCACGGGGCGTGGGCGGGGCAGGGAGTGTGGCCTCGGGTAGCATCCGCGTCGCACAGAAATGGTGCTGATCGGCACCGACCATCAGGCGACCATCGCGCAGGGCGCGGGCCACGCGCTGGTCGAGGACGACGCGGTTTTCGGCATCACCCGGTAACTGCTCGCGCGTCTCCAATGCATCGAGGTAGTCGCGCATTGCGGCCTTGTCTTCGGACAATTGCTCATGGGCATAACCACGGAGCAGATACAGCTGTGCTTGCAACAACCACGACTCGGTGCCATCGACCGGCAGGCGCTCGAGCAGATCGTCGTATCGCTGCTGTTCGATCAGGGCATCACCCAGCAACGGCAGTATTCGCTCGGCATCCGCACCGTCGGCCAACGCCCGCTCAAATGCACTCTCGGCAGCGACCGGTTTTCCATTCGCGAGTTGTAGCCGACCCAGTTCTGTTCTGAGTTCTGCGTTATCGGGTGTATCCTGGATCGCGCGGTGCAGCGTCCAGACCGCACCCTCTAAATCACCTGAAGAAGCGAGTGTATGTGCATGTTCAACTGGATTCTTTGGTGCTTCACCGGGGGTACAGGAAGCCAAAACCAGTAGTATTACGAGCCCGCTCGTAACGCGAATTCGAGCCACACCGGTCCTGCTGTCGGATTTATTTACACCCTGTGGAGCCGCAATAGTCATTCAAGTCGTTGAATTGATTAAAGTCGATCCAACCAGGACCTTCTGTTGCATTTTTTTTCTATGTGCAAAATGATAAACTTCAGGGGCCAAGTGTCGAATTTGTTTACAAAAAGCATGGATTCGGCCGCGCTGTTCTAAGACTTAACATAAGCTCTATCTTCTAAGCCATTGATTGTTAGAAAGCAGACCAGGGGTTGGCACGACACTTGCTGTTTATACGCTGCGATCGCGTTATCGCCAACCGGGTACGCCGCGGTCCTCGGTTAAGCGTAAGCGGTTAAATAATAAGAATCGAAAGTTCCCAACAACAAGAACGGTTCAACCCGCCAGGATGGCGGGTTTTTTTTGACGAGCTCCGATCGCGATCACCCCGCCTTGAGCAAAAGGAATCGGCTAATCGTGGCTGGCGATCTGAGACGCCAGATTCCGGCGTATTCGCTCATTGTCTATCCGGATCTCTGCAATCAGTTCTGCAAAACGCGGGTCTTCACGCAAACGAGCCAAATTCGGATCCAGCTCCATGTACCATTGGCGCCGCCAGCCGGCGTCGATCGCGGCAGAAAAAGAAGGGACCGCCGAAGATTCGACCCGACCTCGGAGATTTCTCTATGCCCA
>JAZFZN010000385.1:0-6061 GCA_036475515.1 Gammaproteobacteria bacterium | reverse complement strand
CGACTGATGGAGACCGGCGCCAACGACGTACTGGTCGTCAAAGGTGACGACCGCGAACGTTTGGTGCCGTTCATACGCGACCAGATCGTACGGACCATCGATCTGGACGCGGGCACGATGGAGGTCGACTGGGATCCGGAGTTCTAGCGACCGCAGGTACGCAGTATGCAGATTGCGGTGGTGACTCTGTTCCCGGAAATGATCCGGGGTGCGTTCTCGGAAGGCGTGACCGGACGTGCGATCGAAGACGGACGCATCGACCTGTCCTGTGTGAACCCACGGGACTTTGCGAATGATCGTCATCGCACTGTCGACGACCGGCCCTATGGGGGCGGTCCGGGCATGGTGCTGAAGTACGAACCGCTGCGCGATGCGATACAGTCGGCGCGCGCGGAGAGCGGGCAGAATCGCCATACGATCTACCTGAGCCCCCAGGGGCGACGGTTCGATCACGGGTTCGCCTGCGAGCTGGCCGAAGGACCGGGTGTGATTCTGGTCTGCGGTCGCTATGAAGGCGTCGATGAACGTCTGCTCGAAAACGAGATCGACGAAGAATTGTCGATCGGAGACTACGTGTTGTCGGGTGGAGAACCCGCAGCAGTCGTCGTCATCGACGCGCTGGCCCGGTTTGTACCGGGTGTGCTCGGTGACGCCGAATCGGCCGAACAGGACTCGTTCGCGGGTGGTTTGCTGGATTATCCGCACTACACGCGACCGGAGCACATCGGTGGCCGGCGTGTCCCGGACGTGCTTCTGAGTGGAAACCACGAAGCCGTGCGAACATGGCGTTTGCAACGCTCGCTTGGACGCACCTGGGAACGCCGTCCGGACTTGCTTGAACAACTCGGGCTGACAGACGAACAGCAACGACTTTTGGACGAATACATCGCCGAAAAGGGCGATGAACCGAATACGGATTAAGACAGGACAAGGCCATGAGCAAGATCATCGACGAGCTCGAACAGGAGCAGATGGAACGCGAGGTCCCGGAATTCAGCCCGGGTGATACTGTCGTTGTGCAGGTCAAAGTCAAAGAAGGCAGCCGCGAACGTCTGCAGGCTTACGAGGGTGTCGTCATTGCAAAGAAAAACCGCGGACTTAATTCTGCGTTCACGGTGCGCAAGATTTCGCACGGGGAAGGCGTTGAACGCGTGTTTCAGACCTATAGCCCGGCGATCGCATCGATCAAGGTCAAACGCCGCGGCGATGTCCGTCGTGCAAAACTTTACTATCTGCGTGAGCGCACCGGTAAGGCCGCCCGCATCAAGGAAAAAGTCTGACGCAGACGCATTTTTGCTGTCTAACAACGGGTGCTTAGGCACCCGTTGTTGTATGTATCCTGTATGCAATCTGTATGCGTGGTCCCCACGGGCCGTCCGGCTATAATGGGCCCGCGTTTGCTCCAGAGGCCCTCAATGGCCGTAACACGGTTCACGATTTTCTTGTTGCTATCGGCAATTCTGGCCGGTTGTAGTTCGCTGATCAGATCGGCGACCAGCGGTCTTGCGGACAGCCTGACCACGACGATCCTGAATCAGGATGATCCCGAACTCGTGCGCGACGGTGCGCCGGCTTTTCTGTTGATGATGGACAGTTTTGTCGAACGCGACCCGGACAACGAAGCCACGCTACAGGGTGCGGCCCAGCTCTATGCGGCTTATGGGGCAATCTTTGTCGAGGATCCGGAGCGTGCCCAGCGCCTGGCCAAACGCGCGCAACGCTATGGCGAGCGCGCACTCTGTGTAAAGCAGCGTCCGCCACCCAAACCGAAAGACCGCACTTCGGTGGTCCGCAAGCCATACCAGAAGCCCGAACCACAGGGTGATTGCGACTGGCGCAACTTGACCTACGACGAGTTTGTGGTGGCACTCGACGCACTCGACGAAGACGACGCCCCGGCGCTCTACAGTTTTGCGGTCAGCTGGCTGGCTTGGATCAGCGCAAGCAAGGACTTCGAGGCGATCGCCAATCTTCCCAAAGTAGAAGCAGCCCTGATGCGGCTGGCCGAGATCGACGAAACCACCGAACCCGCCACCGTGCACAAGTACCTGGGCGTTCTGAATTCTCTTCGCACGCCCGCACTGGGCGGCAACCCGGAACTCGGCCGTCAAAACTTCGAAGACGCACTCAGTTATGCCGACGGACGCGATCTGTCGATCAAAGTCGACTACGCACAGTACTATGCGCGTCTGGTTTACGACCGTGAACTCCACAACCGCCTGTTAAACGAAGTATTGGAAGCGGATCCCGTAGCTGATGGATACACGTTGTTCAACACGGTCGCACAACGTCATGCACGGGAACTGCTGGACAGTGCTGACGACTATTTCTGAGATGAGATCGAAAATATGATCCGCCGTATCAACATTGTGGTTTTTGCAGTCTGTTCTGTGTTGTTCGTGTCTGCGGCCTCGCAAAGCGTGTCGATCAAAATCGCGACGCTCGCTCCGGAGGGATCTGCATGGATGGACGGTATGCGAGCCGGTGCTCGAGAGATCAAGGAACGTACCGACGGACGGGTACTGTTCAAGTTCTATGGCGGTGGTGTCCAGGGCAACGACACCGCGGTGTTGCGCAAGATTCGCATCGGACAGTTGCATGGCGCCGCATTGACCGGTACCGCGCTCGCAGAGCGCTACCCGGATCTGCACGTCTATGGGTTGCCATTGATGTATCGCTCGCTGGACGAGGTGAACTTTGTACGTAAGCAGCTCGATGAAACTTTCATCGCGGGACTGTACGAACATGGACTGGTCAGCTTCGGTTTTGCCGGAGGCGGTTTTGCCGAACTGATGTCGAACCTGCCGGTGCGGAGTCTTGATGATTTGTCCGGCCAGAGATTCTGGGTACCGGAAGGCGACAAAATCAGTGCGCAGACGATGCGTGCGCTGGGCGTCGCACCTGTCACACTACCGATGACCGATGTGCTGACCGGGTTGCAAACCGGTTTGATCAACATCGTCGGGACGTCACCGGTAGCCGCAGTCGTTCTTCAGTGGCACACCAAGGTCAAATATGCGACCGATGTGCCGCTTGCGTACCTGGTTGGTTCGTTGGTGATCGAGCGGCGTGTGTTCGACCGCCTCAGTCCGGAAGATCAGGCCGTCGTGCGCGAGGTGATGGGACGCATCTACGCTGAATTCGACGTCCAGAGTCGCTTTGACAACGAAGAAGCACGCGAAGCGCTGGTCAATCAGGGCATCCAGTATGTGCCCGCGGATCCGGCTGAAGTAGCACAATGGCACCACATCGTCGCCGAAACCCGTGGCAGACTGGCCGACGAAGGTGTGTATCCGAGGGAACGTTACGACGAAGTGATCGAGTTACTGGAGGCTTATCGGGCCTCCGGAGCCAGCGCACTGGCTCAGTGACGGTGGGCCGTCTGCTCGATCGTCTGGAACAGACCGGCCGCCTGGCCGAGGACACCGCAGTGGTGCTGATGCTCGGCGCGATGATTGCATTGGCAGCGCTACAGATCATCCTGCGCAATGTGTTCGACACCGGTCTGATCTGGGCCGATCAGTTGCTGCGCATCATGGTGTTGTGGGTCGCGTTACTGGGCGCAGTTGCTGCCAGCCGGGACGACAAACACATACGCATCGACATACTCGGCCGGCTGTTGCCACCCAAAGCCAAACAGGTGACCGATCTCGTCCTGCACCTGTTCACGGCAACCGTCGCCGCCGTTGCCGCATGGTTTGCACTGGCACTAGTGCTCGGTGAACGGCAATACGGCGGCACACTGCTGGCCGACATGCCCGCATGGATCTTTCAGGCGATCCTGCCGATCGGTTTCACATTGATCGCCTACCGCTATCTCGTTTTCTTTTTCAGGGACGCGTACAAACTCGCAACCGGAAAGACACAATCATGATCCTGATCGGTCTGGCACTCATTCTGCTTGCGCTGTTCGGTGCACCACTGTTCGTGATCGTTTCGGCGAGCGCGTTGATCGGTTTTTATCACGCTGACATCCCGTTGATGGCGTTCGCCAACGAGTTTTACCGCATCGCCGACATGCCGATTCTGCTCGCCATCCCGTTGTTCACTTTCGCCGGCTACCTCCTGAGTGAAAGCGAGGCGCCCGGTCGCCTCGTGCGCCTGACCCGTGCTTTGTTTGGCTGGGTTCCGGGTGGACTCGCGATCATCGCACTCATGGCCTGCGCGATGTTCACGGCCTTCACCGGTGCATCGGGGGTAACCATCATTGCGCTCGGCGCATTGCTGTACCCGGCACTCGCGGAAGCCGGTTACGACGAGAAATTCAATCTCGGTCTGATCACCTCGGCGGGCAGTCTCGGACTGCTGTTCGCACCGTCATTGCCATTGATCCTGTACGGGGTGGTCGCGGAGATCTCGATCGATCAATTGTTCATCGCCGGTGTACTGCCGGGGATGCTGATGCTCGTTCTGCTCGGCGGCTGGAGTGTGTGGTCCAACCGCAGCATCCGTGTTCCACTGGGTTCGTTTTCGTGGTCCGAGGCGGGCGCCGCGCTGTGGGAATCGATCTGGGAGATTCCGCTGCCATTTGTCGTGCTCGGTGGCATCTATAGCGGCTATTTTGCGGTTTCGGAAGCGGCGGCCGTGACTGCGTTGTACGTATTGATCGTCGAAGTGCTCATCCGGCGCGAGGTCTCATTGCAGAGGTTGCCGTCGGTCATGCGCGAATCGATGGTGCTGGTCGGCGGCATCATGGTGATTCTTGGCGCGTCGCTGGCGTCGACGAACGTCATGATCGACGCACAGATTCCGCAGAAGCTCGTCGGCTTCGTCGAGCAATACGTGTCCAGCCCGTTGACCTTCCAGTTGCTGCTGCTTCTGTTTCTGCTGGTACTGGGTGCAATACTCGATATCTTCTCGGCCCTGGTCCTGGTTGTACCGCTGATCCTTCCGGTCGCGGCGCAGTACGGCATGCATCCGATGCACCTCGGAATCGTATTTCTCGCGACGATGCAACTCGGTTATCTGACACCGCCGATCGGGCTCAACTTGTTTATTTCGAGCTACCGTTTCGAGAAACCGATCACCCAGGTATATCTGTCAACGATCCCGTTTTTCCTGATCCTGCTCATTTCGGTGTTGATCATCACGTTCTTGCCCGCGTTGTCCCTGGTTTTTCTGGGCGAATAGTGAGACATTCGCACCCCCAATCGGCCGGTCCCCGGTGGTATCCTGTCTGCCTTACCGAGGTTCCGCTTAGATGAGCAAACGACATCCGATTCTCGCGTTTCTGGGCGCCATCTGGAAAGTCATCGACGGCATCGCCCGTCTGGCGATCAACTTGCTGGTGATTTTCTTCGTGGTCCTGGTTATTGGTTTCCTGTTCTCGCCGTCGGCGCCGCGTGTGCCATCATCAGCCGCACTCGTACTGGCGCCGGCCGGAAACCTCGTCGAGCAACTGGCGGGCAACCCGCTCGACCGCGCGATCGGTACGATCGTCGGTGACGTTGAACCACAGACGCGTGTCCGGGACCTCGTAGATGCGATTCAGGCAGCGCGGGACGATGATCGAATCGAAGTCCTGGTACTCGATCTCGATGAAATGTTCGGTGCCGGACTTTCAAAACTGCAAACGATTGGTATTGCAATCGAGGATTTCAAGACATCCGGAAAGAAGGTCATTGCCCTCGGTGATGCATATTCCCAGAATCAGTACTACCTCGCAGCCTACGCCGACGAGATCTACATGCACCCGATGGGTATTGTGTTCATGCAAGGCTACGGTCGCTTCCGGATGTATTACAAAGAAGCGATCGACAAGCTCGGAATTGACTGGAACGTGTTCAAGGTCGGGGAATACAAATCATTCGTCGAGCCTTACACGCGTCAGGACATGTCGGCGGAAGACCGTGCGTCGAGCCTTGCCTGGCTAACCGATCTATGGGAGGCATATCAACAGGACGTCGACAGGAATCGCGCACTGGAACCCGGTTCGGTCGAACGCTATGTCACGGGTTTTGTCGATGACCTCGAGCAAGTGCACGGTGATTTCAGTGCCATCGCCCTCGAACATGGCCTTGTTGACGAACTGCGCGACCGTGTGCAGATGCGCGAACGCATG
>JAZFZN010000384.1:0-2129 GCA_036475515.1 Gammaproteobacteria bacterium | reverse complement strand
GATGCACAACCGGACCTGCGCAAAGCGATCGATCTGATTTTCGAACAAATAGAGGGCCTTTCGGAAGTCGTGTTGTGGGGTCTGTGCGACGCCGCATCCATTTCGATGATTTACGCGCACAGTGATCCGCGCGTGAGGGGTCTGGTTCTGTTGAACCCCTGGGTTCGCACCGACGCTGGACTTGCCAAGACCTATCTGCGTCACTACTACGCGTCCAACCTGCTGTCTCGCGATTTCTGGCGACGAATGTTCTCCGGTCGTTTCGAATGGCGACGCGCTGCTTCAGAGTTTGTCGCCAATGTACGCTCAGCTTTCACAGGCGGCCGGAAGAGCAATGGCGCATCTGGGGTCCCGTTCACCGAACTCATGAAAACGGGGCTCCAGGAATTCGACGGGCAAGCCCTGTTCATTCTTAGTGGCGACGACCTCACCGCGGCTGAGTTCAAAGACCATGTGGACGCTTCCGAGGAATGGCGGCGACTGATAAATGGTCCTCGGGTCCGTCGTATCGATTTTCCGGATGCCAATCACACGTTTTCCCGGCGCGAATGGAGGGCCCAGGTTTCCGAGTGGACCGCCGAACTGGTGAACAGCCTGTGAAGCGTGTCCTTATGATCGCGTCGCATTTTCCACCGATGGCAGGAAGCAGTGGTGTGCAGCGGACCTTGAAGTTCTGTCGTTACCTGCTGGACCACGGGTGGACGGCAACGGTACTTACAGTCCATCCGCGGGCGCATCCGACAACCAGCGAAGACCTCGTCACCGAAATACCAAAGGATGTCGCGGTCGAACACGCATTCTGCCTCGATACGGCGAGACATCTTTCTGTCAAAGGCCGGTACCCCGGATTCCTCGCCTTGCCGGATCGGTGGTCGAGCTGGTGCCTCGGCGCGATACCGCGTGGCATGTGGACGATTCGACGCTTGAAACCCCAGGTGATCTGGTCGACCTATCCGATTGCTACGGCTCACCTGATCGGTTGGGTGTTGAAGCGATTGTCTCATGTGCCGTGGGTGGCGGATTTCCGTGACTCGATGACCGAAGAGGCGTATCCGGTCGACCCGAGAACACGCCGTGTATACCGGTGGATCGAACACAACACGCTGACAGACGCGAACCGGTGCGTGTTCACTGCACCGGGGACTGTCGGCATGTATGCCGACCGCTATCCGGACATCCCGCGTGGAAAGCTGGCTATGATTCCAAACGGTTATGACGAAGAAAACTTCGATGCCGCGCGCCGCACACGGCGAACACGGGAACAAGCAGATGGTCAGGTCGTTCTGGTCCATAGCGGCTTGCTGTATCCGGCAGAGCGAGATCCAACTTCGTTTTTCAAAGCGCTCGCACGACTCCACCGCAGCGGCAGGATCTCGCCGGACAAACTGAAAGTCATTCTGCGTGCTACGGGTCACGACGACGTCTATCGTTCGCTCATTGTCGAGCTTGGAATAGACGGGATCGTGAAACTGGCCTCTGCCGTCGGATACAACAAAGCGCTCTCGGAAATGCTGGAAGCCGATGGGCTGTTGTTGTTTCAGGGACCAAGTTGTAATCACCAGATCCCGGCAAAACTTTTTGAATACATGCGAGCACAACGGCCGATTCTGGCTTTGACCGATGATAGTGGCGACACAGCGAGCGTACTGAGATCCGCGGGGGTCGACACGATTGTCCCGATCGATGATGTGTCCGCGATTGCTGCCGGTGTCGAACAGTTCATCGATCACGTTCGCTCCGGAAAAGCGCCTGTTGCAGACTATGCTGTGACGCAACGGTACTCGCGGCGTGCTCAGGCTGCGGAGCTCGCCGCACTTCTTGACGATCTTATTTGATTTAATGTGAACCACGCCGTTAGCAGAAAACACTGGATGCGGAAATTTCTGCCTCTCCAGGTTGCCAAGGGTTAGGCTGAAATAACAAGACGCTGGGGGGTCTTTCTCGACGGGCGGTGAAGGCGCACTCGCTTGGCGACCCGGACTGTTGCCAAACACCGACAGCGGCACTCCTTGAACGAACCTTGACGGTGAACATAATGTACGTGCGCCGCGTCAAGGTATTGGGCATAGTCGCAAGTAGCTGAAAACGGCAAACCCATCGAAAGGTGGTGACGCAAAGCTACCGATCTA
>JAZFZN010000383.1:0-3502 GCA_036475515.1 Gammaproteobacteria bacterium | reverse complement strand
TCTGGGCCGGTGCTTACGACACGATGTACGCGATGGTCGACCGTGACGACGATCGAAAGATCGGTGTGCGTTCGACCGCGATTTTGTTCGGTCGGTATGACCGTTTCATCATCGCCTTCCTGCAGATCGATGTGCTGGTGCTGCTGTGGCTCGTCGGCCGAATGGAAGGCCTCGGAGTTTACTACCAGATCGGCCTGGCCGCGGCCGCCGGTTTTGCCATCTACCAGCACTGGTTGATCAACGGACGCGACACGGTGCGTTGCTTCAGGGCATTTATGAACAACGCCTGGTTCGGTGCGGCTGTGTTCTTCGGGATATGGCTGGACTACACGCTGGTCTGAATGTCAGTATGTAACGACGCGTGACAGCTTCTTTGCCTGTTCACACCATGCGGTTACCTGTTCCTGTGTCGGCAGTTTTCGCACGCAATTCTTCTCAGCATTGACTTCCGTCATTGTTGCGAGCAGGTTTTCTACATTGCGCTGTGCAAGTTCGGGCACCGTGTCGACACCGGAGCATTCGAGTAGGTCGGCGTATTCCTCGCCGATGCCTTTGACGCGTGCCAGGTCGGCGCGATTGACCCAGTTCAGGATCAGTCCGCCACCGATACCGGTTTTCTCGGCGAGTGCTTTGCGTCCGGCGGAAGTCGCGCCGGCTTCGAGGAGTTGTTCCTGGCTTTCTATAGCTGCGGCTTGCAACTTGCCCGAGTAGGTCTCGCCGATCCCTTCGATCTCAACGAGTCTGGTCATTGATGTTCTCCGTCGATGGTTTCTTGTTGTTACGAATCGAGTGAGACCAAATCTATCACAGCCGTCGTGTATCTACAGCGCGTGCACAGACCCATATGTCGACCGTCTCTGCGCCGGCCCGGAGCAAGGTGTTTGCGAGTTCGGTGACCGTCGTGCCGGTAGTCATGACGTCGTCGACAACCGCGATCGATCGACCCTCCAGTTCGCCGCGACAGGCGAATGCGCGCCGCAGGTTCACGCGACGTTCGATCCGCGACAATGTGCTTTGGGATACCGTTGGGCGGATCCTGCGAGAAACCCGCCTTCTGACAGGAACGCCGAGTCGCCTGCCGACGATCCGGGCCAGTTCGGCGGCCTGGTCGAAACCGCGTTCGATCAGCCGTTTGCGATGCAGCGGAACCGGTACGATGAAATCCGGGCGCGGTTGTTCCGAAACCGCATCCGCCAGCAACTCGGCGAGTACCCGTCCGACTGCGAGTCGGCCATCGAATTTGAAACGTCGCACCAAAGCGTCGACCGGATACCGGTACAGAAGAGGTGCGACCGTCTTTTGAAAAGGCGGTGGCGACAACAGGCAGGAACCACAGGCCGGTAGTCCCGGGAGCCGCAACGGGATCGCGCAGATCGGACAGGGGTCCGTATTTAGTGGCAGATCCGCCGCACAGGCCGTGCACAGATCGCGTTGGTCGCCCGCGGCGCCGCACAGGATGCAACGGGGTGGGTAGACGAGATGGCTAATTCTTAGCCAGTTGTTCATTTCCTGCGTCCCTGCAGGTTGACAGTGACCGGCGCCGGCGGGAGTATCCGCGCAGCCTCGAGCAGAAGAAGCATATGCGACAGAACGACCGTCCGCCAGCCGGCCCAATCCGGAATGACTGGATCTCCGAAGAAGTGCAGGCCTTGTATGCCTTGCCGTTCAACGACCTGATCTACCACGCACACAGCGTGCACCGGGCTCACTTCGAGGCCAACGAAGTACAGATCAGTACCCTGTTGTCGATCAAAACCGGTGCCTGTCCCGAAGACTGTGCCTATTGTCCGCAGAGCATTCGGTATCAGAGCGGTGTCGAAACCGAGGCGTTGATGGACGTCGACGACGTCGTCGCCAAAGCGCAGCTTGCAAAGGACAACGGTGCGACCCGTTTTTGCATGGGTGCGGCCTATCGTGGCCCGAAGGACAAACAGCTCGAACAGATCGCCGAAATGGTCCGACGTGTCAAAGAACTGGGGCTCGAAACTTGCGCGACGCTCGGCTTGCTGACCGAAGAGCAGGCGGATACCTTGGCGGATGCCGGGCTTGACTACTACAACCACAACCTCGACAGTTCCGAGCGTTTCTATAAAGAAATCATCACGACACGCAGCTATCAGTCCCGACTCGATACGCTGCGACACGTCTGCAAGTCCGGCATGAAAGTTTGTTGCGGCGGCATCCTCGGTATGGGTGAAACGGTCGAAGACCGACTCGAGCTGTTGCATACGCTTGCGACGATGGACCCGCATCCGATGTCGGTGCCGATCAATCAGCTCGTCCAGGTCGAAGGCACACCGTTGTATGGCATCGATGCACTCGATCCGATCGAACTCGTGCGTGTGATCGCGCTGGCGCGGGTGTTGATGCCCGAGTCGCACGTACGTCTGTCGGCCGGTCGCACCGATATGAGTGATGAGCTGCAGGCTTTGTGTTTCTTTGCTGGTGCGAATTCGATCTTCTATGGCGAAAAACTGCTGACGACCGGCAATCCGGATGTCGAAAGGGATCGCGCGTTGTTCGAGCGTCTCGGTCTCAAACCGGAACCGCTCACGACGGCAAACGACCGACAATGAACACCGTCCGTTCCGGGACGTACGCCGAAGAACTGGCGCGTCTCGAAGACGAGGATCTGTATCGGCGGCGTCGTATCGTCGAAACAGCATGCGCGCCCGAGATCGAAATCGATGGACGGCGTCTTGTGTCGTTCTGCAGTAATGACTATCTCGGCCTGGCGTCGCATCCGGAAGTCGTCACGGCGTTCAAGACCGCGACGGATACCTATGGTTGCGGTGCCGGTGCGTCACACCTGATCACCGGTCATACGCGGGCACACCACGAACTCGAGGAATCGCTCGCTGAGTTTACGAACCGGCCGCGTGCGCTGACGTTCTCGACCGGTTACATGGCGAACCTCGGTCTGATCACGACGCTCGCGAAACGTGGTGACTGCGTGTTCGAAGACCGTTACAACCACGCATCTTTAGTGGATGCGGCATTGTTGTCCGGTGCACGCCTGGTCCGTTATCCGCACGCCGACACAAACGCGTTGCGTGAAAAACTTGTCACGCTTTCCGGTCATCGACGCAAGGTCATCGCGACCGACGGCGTGTTCTCGATGGATGGTGACATCGCGCCGTTGACGGGTCTTGCTGGGCTCGCGCGCGAACAGGAAGCCACGCTGGTCGTCGACGACGCCCATGGTTTCGGTGTCGTCGGCACCGAAGGCCGCGGCAGTCTCGCAGCCGCCGGGATCGGTCACGACGAGTCGATCCTGATGATGGGCACCCTCGGCAAGGCCTTTGGTGTGTTCGGCGCGTTTGTCGCCGGTAGCGACGAACTGATCGAATTGCTGATCAACCGCGGGCGCACATATATATATACAACGGCGCCACCGGCAGCCATTGCCGTGGCCGCGAAGACAGCCGTCTCGATCGCGGTCCGGGAACATTGGCGTCGCGAGAAACTTCGGGCTCTGGTGACGTCTTTCCGCGAAGCTGCA